>JBDSKT010000290.1:0-6988 GCA_039916765.1 Sphingomonas sp. | reverse complement strand
GCGGGCTCGTCGAGCAGCCACACCGGTGCCTCGCTCGCGACGACACGCGCGAGCGCGGCGCGGCGGCGCTGGCCGGCCGAGAGCAAGCGAATCGGCACATCGGCAAGCGGGGTCAGCGCCACCGCCTCGATCCCGCGGGCTGCGCGCGCGCCGGGATCGGGCAGATCGTCGAGCACCGCCCAAAAATGGAGCGCACGGCGCAAGGTACGGGCCGGATCAAGCGCTGCCGCCTCGGCCATCAGCGTGCGCCGCGCCGTCCCCTCGACGTGTCCGCCGGCGGGACGAAGCAACCCTGCGGCGACACGGATCAGGCTCGATTTACCGACGCCGTTCGGCCCCGTCACCAGCGCGGCATCGCCCGGGGCCAGCGCTAGCGAGAGGTCCGCGAACAGCATGCGCGCGCCACGCACGCAGGTCACATCGCGAAAAGCGAGCGCGGCGTTCAAGGCGAAACCAGGTCCTCGAGCGCGTGCATATCGTCGTCGGACAGCCCGAAATGGTGGCCGACCTCATGCAACACGACATGGGTGACAAGCGCGTCGAGCGCGACCTCGGTCTCGATCCATTCGTCGAGGATCGCGCGGCGGTAGAGGTGGATCCGATCGGGCAACGCGCCCGAATCCATCGACGACTTTTCGCCCAGCGGGCGGCCGTGATACAGCCCGGTCAGATCGAGCGGATGTTCGATGCCGAGTGCGGTCAGCGTCTCCTCGTCGGCAATCTCCTCGACGAGCAGCACGACATTCCTCAGATGCGCGGCGAACGGCTCGGGCAACGCACCCAGCGCCGTACGCGCCAACCGCTCGATTGCCGAGGCATCGGGCGCGGGGCCGGTAAAGCCAATCCAGGGTGTCGCTTGATCGGGCGCGGGCATCGGCTATTCCTAGGGCGAAGGCGCGGGAGGCGCCAGCCGGAGAAGACGATTGGCGATCGAACCGCTTGACGACGACGACCGTGCCGACGCGCTGGATGCGCTCGACGAATGGGATTATGATGAGGCGCGCGACGCGATCACGCGGCGCTTCACCTTCGCCGATTTCAGCGAGGCGTTCGCCTTCATGACCCGGGTCGCGCTGCTCGCCGAGAAAGCGGACCACCATCCGGAATGGACCAATGTGTGGAACCGGGTCGATATTCTGCTGACGACGCACGATGCCGGCGGCCTGTCGCGGCGCGACATCGACATGGCGGAGGCGATCGACGCGTTGGTGGCCGAATGAAGCGGACGACGGGCTAGCGCCTCACGGCGTCGGGGTGATCTGAGCGATTACGGTCGTGCGGCACTGAAGCGTGACCGATCGCACGGGTAGCGTGACCGGCCAGCTACCGCTCAGCACCTGCGCGCCCGGGATCGGCGGATCGTTGCTGGGCTGGGCATCGACCCGGACCAGCACGTCGTATGGCGCGGCATCGGATTGTTCGATACCTGTCCAGCGCAGGCGCCATCCCGGCACCACCGCGCTGCCGGTCACCACGAGCTTGGCGCGAGATGATGGCGCAGGCTCGGGCTCGAGCGATATCCGCCAGGCGTTCGATGGCTGAAGCGGGCAAGGCGGCGGTGGCGGAACCGTCGGCGGCGGCTCGGGCATGGGGGCTCGCACGGCGCACGCGGCAAGGGGGACGAGCAAGGCGAGGGCGAGGATCTTCATGGCCGCCCAACCGGCCGGATCGCGCGTAGGTTCCCGATTGGTCCCCTCCCGCTTCATTCGGGCGTCGTCATTCCTCGCCGCATCCGCTTGCGCAAACGCCCCGGCATCCAGCGCGCGGCGAAACGAAGGCGGTCGGCGGTCTTGCCGACATAGGTATGCAGCGCATCGCCGTGCACCGCATGCCACGCGGCCTCCGCGACCTTTTCGACCGGTGTGAGTTCCAACCCCGCCGCGAGCACGCGCTGGCGGATCGATTCGTTCGAGCCGGTCGGCGTGCCGTCGAGCAGCGGTGTCTCGATGAAGCCGGGGATAAGGTCGCGCACCTTGATGCCATCGGCATACCATTCGCCGTCGAGTGCCTCGGTCAGCGCGCGTACCCCGAACTTGGTCGCCGAATAGGGAGCAAGGCCCGACGAGCCATAAATCGCCGAGGCGGAGGCGGTGTTGAGCAGGCAGGAACCGGCCGTGCGTTTGAGATAGGCGAAGCCGATTCGCGCTCCGTTCAGTACGCCGGTCAGGTTGATCGCGACGGTGCGGTCGATATCCTCGAAGCTCATCGTCGCGAGCGGTCCGCCGGTGCCGACCCCGGCATTGTTGAACAGCACGTCGAGCCGCCCGCCCGATTTGGCGGTGAAATCGTCGAGGCAGCGGGTCCAGGCGTCGCGGTCGCGAACGTCCATCACATAGGTTTCGGCGATGCCCGAGTTAAGTTGCGCGCGCGTCTCGGCAAGGCCTTTCTCGTTCACGTCGGCGATGGCCACGCGCCAGCCGCGCGCGGCGAATAGCTTGGCGGTGGCCTGGCCGATGCCCGATCCGCCGCCGGTGATGAAGATCGCCTTGGTCTGGGTCACGCTTCATTCCCCTTTCGCTTCCGGTTTGACGCTCACCCTATCGTTCCCCACAACGATGTCGATGCCAAGCGACACCCCGTCCGGCCCTGTGGTCGCCTTTGCCGGCGTGACGAAGCGCTATCCGGACGGCACGGTTGCGGTGGACGATATCAGTCTCGAAATAGCCCCCGGCAGCTTCGTCGCGCTGGTCGGTAGTTCCGGGTCGGGCAAATCGACGCTGCTCAAGACGGTCAACCGATTGATCGAGCCGAGCGCGGGCACCGTCACGATCGGCGGGGCGGACGTGCTGGCGGGCGAACCGCACGCGCTTCGCCGCCGCATCGGCTATGTGTTTCAGAATATCGGGCTATTCCCGCACATGACGGTCGCCGAGAACATCGCCATCGGGCTGCGGCTGGCGGGCGGGAAGGATCGCGGGGCGCGGGTGGCCGAACTGCTCGACCTGGTCGATCTGTCGGCGCAGATCGGCCAGCGCATGCCCGACGCGCTGTCCGGCGGGCAGCGCCAGCGCGTCGGGGTGGCGCGGGCGCTCGCCACCGCGCCGGGGCTGATGCTGATGGACGAGCCGTTCGGCGCGCTCGATCCCGTGACGCGCGATCAGCTGGGTCAGGCGATCCGCTCGCTTCACGACCGGCTCGGGCTGACCACCATCATGGTCACGCACGACATGGCCGAGGCGCTGATCCTTGCTGATCGCGTGCTGGTGATGGCGCGGGGAAAGATCGTCGCCGATGCGACCCCGTCTGCGTTGATCGCGGGCAAGGGCGGCGCAGAGGCCGATGCACTGGTCGCGGTGCCGCGCGAACAGGCGGCCAAGCTGCGCGCGCTGGAGGCGAGAGCGTGAGCGCCTTTCTCGGCGCGTTTGACCGTGTGCCCGATCTGCTCGCGGCGCACCTGCTGCTCGCCTTCGCCGCGCTTGCGCTCGGCATCGTGATCAGCCTGCCGCTGGCGATCTGGTCCGCTCGACACCCGCTCGTCGGGCGCGCCGCGCTCGGCGGGGCGAGCCTCGTCCAGACTATCCCGAGCCTTGCCTTGCTCGCCTTATTCTATCCGCTCCTCCTGTCGCTCTCCACGCTGGTCGGCGGCGGTATTCCGGCGCTCGGTTTTCTGCCGTCGCTGCTCGCGCTGACGCTCTATGCGATCTTGCCGATCCTCAGGAACGGCGTGACCAGCCTCGCCGGGCTCGATCCGGCGGTGATCGAGGCGGCGGACGGGGTGGGGATGACCGCATGGCAAAAACTTCGCCTGGTGGAGGCTCCGCTCGTCGCTCCCGTGGTGATGGCCGGGATCCGCACCGCCGCCGTGTGGACGATCGGCGCCGCGACGCTCTCGACAACGGTCGGCCAGCCGAGCCTCGGCGACCTGATCTTCGCCGGGCTGCAAACCCAGAACTGGGCGCTGGTGCTCGCCGGGTGCGTCGCGGCGGCTGGGCTTGCGCTTGGCGTCGATGCGCTGCTCGGCATCATCGAACACGGCATTCGGCATCGGCGCCGCGCGCAGATGTGGATCGCGGCGACGATCCTCGTTGGCGTCGTCATCGCCGCGCTCGCCCCGCTGCGTCCGGCGGGCGGCGATACCGTGGTGGTGGGCGCCAAGGGCTTCTCCGAACAATATATTCTCGCGCGGGTCATCGGCCGCCGGCTCGAGGCGGCGGGCTACCGCGTCGAATATCGCGAGGGGCTCGGCTCGGTCGTCGCCTTCGCGGCGGCGGCGGGGGGCGATGTCGATGTCTATGTCGATTATTCGGGCACGATCTGGACCAACGAGATGAAGCGCACCGCGGTGCCGTCGCGCGCCGCGATCGTCTCGGGCGTCGCCGATTGGGTGGCGAAGGAACACCGCATGGCGCAGCTCGGCAGTCTCGGTTTCGAAAATACCTATGCCTTCGCGATGCGCGGGGATGATGCCGCGCGGCGGCACGTGACGAGCATTGCCGATCTCACGCCGATCGCGCCGCGACTGCGCTTTGCCACGGACATCGAATTCCTCGAACGCCCCGAATGGGCGGCGGTGCGAAAAGCCTACGACCTGCGCTTCGCCTCGGCGCACCCGTATCAGCCGACCTTCATGTACAAGGCGCTGGAAAGCGGCGCGGCGGATGTCATCCCGGCTTTCTCGTCCGACGGGCGGATCGCGGCGGACAAGTTGACCGTGCTCGCCGATCCGAAGGGAGCGATCCCGGGATATGACGCGATCCTGCTGGTCTCGCCGCGCCGCGCGCGCGACGCGCGATTCGCCGCCGCGCTCAGGCCGCTGATCGGGCGCATTCCCGTGGAGGCGATGCGCGAGGCGAACTACATGGTCGATCGCGATACCGACAAGGCAAGTCCCGAGGCGGCGGCGCGGTGGCTGGAAAAGAGGCTCGGGCTGTAGCGGCTATCCCGGCACCGCGGTGACGAAATAATCGAGCGTCATGTCATCCGACATCACGAACCCGCGCGCCGGCGAGAAACTCAGCCCGCGCGTGTCGACCACCTTCATTCCGGCCTCCTCAAGCAGCGCGACCAGTTCGTCGGGTGCGAGAAACTTGTTCCAATCATGCGTGCCGCGCGGGATTCGGCCGGTGCCTTCCCCGATCGTGATCAGCGCGAGGCGCGACAGCGCGGTGCGGTTGGGGGTCGAGAGGATCAGCAACCCGCCCGGCGCCACCGCCCGCGCCAGTCCGGCGACGAAGGCCGCCGGATCGGCGACATGCTCGATCACCTCGAGGGTGGTGACGAGGTCGAACGTCTCCGGCCCCAGCCCCTCGACCCCGCCCGCGCGGTAATCGATCGTCAGCCCGCTCTGCGCCGCGTGGGCGCGCGCGGCGGCGATGTTGTCCGCGGCTGCGTCGATCCCGGTGACCGCCGCACCGAGCCGGGTCAGGGGTTCGCACAGCAGCCCCGCGCCGCACCCGACATCGAGCGCCCGCCTGCCCGCCAGCGGGGCGAAGTTCGCGGCGTCGCCGTGCCAATGCGCATCGACTCGCTCGCGAATATAGCCGAGCCGCGCCGGGTTGAGCTTGTGCAGCATCGCCGACGAGCCCTTCGGGTTCCACCAGTCCGCCGCCATCGCCGCGAAATGCGCCGCCTCGCGCGGATCGATCGTGGTATCGGTTGTTACGGTTGCGCTCGCCATGGGCCCTACCTATCAGGGCGGCACGTTCCACCCAAGGGGTAGCGACACCCGCCATGGCCCGTATCGTGATGAAGTTCGGCGGCACGTCGATGGCCGGGATCGAGCGCATCCGCGCGGTCGCCGCGCGGGTGAAGCGCGAGGTCGATACCGGCAACCAGGTCGCGGTGGTCGTATCGGCGATGGCGGGCGAGACCGACCGGCTGGTCAATTTCTGTCGCGAGGCATCGTCGCTCTACGATCCGCACGAATATGACGTGGTGGTCTCGGCCGGCGAGCAAGTGACGTCGGGGCTGTTGGCGATCGCGCTCCAGGCGGCGGGCGTTCCGGCGCGCAGCTGGCTCGGTTGGCAATTGCCGATCCGCACCTCGGACGGGCACGGCGCGGCGCGCATCGGCGACATCGACACCGCCGCCCTCGACGCAAGTCTCGCGCGGGGCGAGGTCGCCGTCATTCCCGGTTTCCAGGGCGTCGCGGCGGGGGAGCGCGTGACGACGCTCGGGCGCGGCGGCTCCGATACCAGCGCCGTGGCGATGGCGGCGGCGATGAAGGCCGATCGCTGCGATATCTACACCGATGTCGACGGCGTCTACACCACCGACCCGCGCATCGTCCCGCGCGCGCGCAAGCTGCGCAAGGTGACGTATGAGGAGATGCTCGAGCTCGCCAGCGTTGGTGCCAAGGTGTTGCAGACGCGCTCGGTGGGTCTCGCGATGAAGGAAAACGTCCGCGTTCAGGTGCTGTCGTCCTTTACGGGCGAAGACGCGCCGATGGCGGACACACTGCCCGGCACGATGATCGTGGGGGAAGAGGAGATTGAAGACGTGGAACGCCAGCTCATCACCGGCATCGCGCACGACAAAAACGAGGCCAAGATCACGCTGACCAGCGTGCCGGACAAGCCTGGGTCGGTCGCCGCGATCTTCGAGCCGCTGGCGGCGGCGAACATCAACGTCGATATGATCATCCAGAACGTCGCGCACGACCACGGTACGCGAGGAGCAGGTTCGACAGACGTGACCTTCACAGTGCCGAGCGCGGATTTGTCGCGCTCGATCGATGCGTTGACGGCGGCGCAGGCGGCGATCGGCTTTGGCGACCTGGTCCACGATACGCGCGTGGCCAAGATCTCGGTGGTCGGGGTCGGCATGCGCAGCCATGCCGGTGTCGCGAGCACGATGTTCACGACGCTGGGACAGCGCGGGATCAACATCCAGGCGATTTCCACCTCCGAGATCAAGGTTTCGGTGCTGATCGAGGAAGATTATACCGAGCTCGCGGTACGCGTGCTCCACACCGCCTATGGGCTTGATGCAGAGGATGCCGCGTGAGCATTGGCGAGGAGCGGCTCGCGCGCCGTATGGCGCGGGGGAC
>JBDSKT010000289.1:0-5927 GCA_039916765.1 Sphingomonas sp. | reverse complement strand
TAAAATGCCAGTTCCGCACGGCGCAGCGCCATTCCGCGTTTCGACGATCGGGACTAACCCGTAACGCGAAATAGTGGAGGACCGGATATCATGCCCAAACACGGAATCGGGAATGCCATCGCTGCCGTTGGGATAACCTACTCCATCGGTGTCGTTAGTGAAAAAACCGTCCACAGACCGCAACCACGAAACGTTCGACGCAAAGAGGCGGTCCTGAAGCGTATATTCGCCGGCAACAGCAATGTTGCCACGTCCATCAGCGAAATTTTTACCAGCAACGACAGAAACGTAACGATTCCCGCCTGCCCCAAACTCGGGAATAGCATCGCCAGCGCGAAGCTGGAGGCCGTCAAAATGATCCTTGAGAATAAAGTTCACGACTCCCGCAATGGCGTCAGAGCCATACACTGCCGAGTTGCCGCCGGTGACAATGTCGATGCGATCAATCAAATCGGTCGGAATTGTGTTGATATCGACTGCCGAGGCGGTGTTCTGAAGATCAGAAGGAACGTGACGGCGACCGTTCACCAGCACCAAGGTGCGGGACACGCCTAGACCACGCAAATCCAGCAGATTGAGCCCGGCGATACCGATGCCGCTGCCCGGATTCTGTTGTGCGAAGGTACTGCGCAGCTGGGGCAGATTATTCAGCGTCTCGCCGACATTGACATTAGCCTGTGAGTAAATGTCATCCCCTTTGATCGTCGCAACGGGAACAGTCGATTCCAGATCCGCGCGGTGAATGCGAGAACCGGTAACGACGATTTCCTTGTCCTTCGTCGCTTCGTCGGACGTGGCCATGTTCGGATCGGTCGGCGTCGTTTGAGCGCTGGCGATAGTTGGAAAGCTGGCAAGAATGCCAACGAGCGCGGTCGCGCTCATAAGCCGCTTAATGTTCATGAATGGTGCCCCATTTTTTCGGACGGGAATGCCCCGATCGCCATTCATACAAGCGATTTGTAGATGATGAGGCAACCCCAGATGAATGTTAGATGACCAACTTGTAATGAATAATATTTTCCTGTGGCGCGATTGCCACAATTCTGTAACGGAACAACAACAAGATCATCGCTCCACGCAAATCGCGATCCCCATTCCGCCGCCGATGCACAGTGTCGCCAGCCCTTTCTTCGCGTCCCGCCTGCGCATCTCATACAGCAGCGTCGTCAGCACGCGCGCGCCGCTGGCGCCGATCGGGTGGCCGATGGCGATCGCGCCGCCGTTGACGTTGACCTTGGTCGCGTCCCAGCCGAGTTCCTTGCCGACCGACAATGCCTGCGCGGCGAAGGCTTCGTTGGCCTCGATCAGGTCGAGATCGGCGATGCTCCAACCGGCCTTTTCCAGCGCGCGCCGCGTCGCGGGGACGGGGCCGATGCCCATGATCGACGGATCGACGCCCGCCGATGCCCAGCTGCGGATCGTCGCCAGGATCGGTGATCCGCGCCGTTCGGCTTCCGCGCGGCTCATGACAACGAGTGCGGCGGCACCGTCATTGAGGCCAGAGGCATTCGCGGCCGTCACGCTGCCATCCTTCTTGAACGCGGGACGCACGCCCGAAACGCTGTCGAGCGTCACGCCGCTGCGGATATATTCGTCATCCTCGACGATCGTAACACCCTTGCGCCCCTGGATCGTGACAGGCGCGATCTCGTCCTTGAAGCATCCGGCCGATCGCGCAGCCTCGGCGAGGTTCTGCGAACGCACGGCAAAGTCGTCCTGCGCCTGGCGCGTTACCTGATATTGTTCGGCGAGGTTTTCCGCGGTGATGCCCATATGGTAGCCGTTGAAGGCATCCGTCAGCCCGTCGCTGATCATCGTGTCGATCAGGCTGAGATTGCCCATTTTGGTGCCGCCGCGCAGGTTTTGCGCGTGCATGCTGAGCGACATCGATTCCTGACCCCCCGCGACGACGATATTCGAATCGCCGGTCATGATCGCCTGTGCCGCCAGCGCCACCGCACGCAGGCCGGAGCCGCACACCTGGTTGATGCCCCAGGCGGGTACCTCCTTCGGGATACCCGCCGCGATCGACGCTTGTCGTGCGGGGTTCTGGCCGTGGCCCGCGGTCAGCACTTGGCCGAGGATAACCTCGGACACGTCCTCGCCAGCGACGCCGGCCTGCGCCAAGGCGGCCTCGATCGCGATGCGGCCTAGTTCGTGCGCCGGCGTGGCCGCAAAGGCGCCGAGGAAGCTCCCCACGGGCGTACGCTTGGCGGCGGTGATGACGATTTCGGTCATGGCTCGGCTCCGATGGATGACGGGGTCCGCCGTCTAGCGGCCGGGAGCGCGCTTATCCAGTGCGCGAGCGGCTCCCACAATTGGGCCTTAGCCCCGCGGCCGACGACCATCCCGACATGGCCCGCGTGCAGATCGCGGCGGTCGGGCAGGTCGGCGGCGCTGGCGGCGGGTACGATGCGGTCGGTGCGCGATACGAAATCGATCGCCGGGCAGCGCAGCGCTTCGGGAACGATTGCGTGGCCGTCGACCTGCCATGCGCCGCGCCCGGTCAGGTCCTGGGCAACGAAATCCTCAAACAATTGCCGGCCGGTGGCGTAAGGCAGGGGCGCGCCGGTATTTGCCCAGTCCTCCATCGCCACGAACAGGCGAGCGGCGTCGCTGCGCGGGTCCATGCGCGCGAAGGCTTCGTATTTGGCGATCGTCTTCCCGGGATCGAGGTTCCAGAACCCGGCTTGCAGGACCTCCATCGGCACGAACCCGAGCGCTTCGCACGCGGGTCGTGCGCTGCGCCAGAGCTCGGCAATGTCGCGTCGTGCCTCGTCGCCGAACCCCGCGAACCGCCACGGCGCCGCGACCATCGCCAGCCCGGCGACATCGGTGACGCACGCGGCGCTCAGCGCGAGCGTGCCGCCCAGGCAATAACCCACCAAGACTGGCGGTTCGGTCATCTTGGCGATCAGCGGAAGGAGGAAGCTCTGGACGTGAGCGGTCGCATCGATCGTGCGTTCCGATGGGTCCGGTGTGCCCCAATCGAGGAGATATGTGCGAAAGCCTTGCTCGGCGAGCCAGCGAAGGAGCGACAGGTCCGGCGCGAGATCGAGGATATACGGCGGGTTGATCAACGACGGTACCACGATCACTGGCCGGCCTGGTCCGCCATAGTCGCGCAACGCCGCGCGCCCCTGGCGATGCGTGGCTGCGGGTAGCTCGCTTCGCCGCGCGCGAGGCGCGGCCTGATACGCCTGTAATCCGGCCAGGGCGGCCATGCGCCGCGCGGGCGATGCTGCGGTTTCGCTGCGCAGCATGTCAAGGAACAGGGGCAGCGGCCTGGGCCCGTGTTGCGGTGCGGCATCGGATGGTGGTAGGGGCGAAACAACCAAGGGTCGGAGGCCTTTCTGCCATGAAAAAGCGCGCGGCGGGCGATGGCCCGGTGATCATCAAGAAATACGCCAATCGCCGACTCTACAATACCGAAACCTCATCCTACATCACGCTCGAACACCTTGCAGCAATGACGCGCGAGGGGCGCGAATTCCAGGTCCTCGACGCAAAGAGCGAGGAAGACATCACGCATAACATCCTCACACAGATCATCATGGAAGAGGAAGCGCGCGGGCAGACGATGCTGCCGGTCAATTTCCTGCGCCAACTGATCGCGATGTACGGGGATTCGATGCAGGCAATGGTCCCGGGTTATCTCGAGGCGTCGATGGACAGCTTCCGGCGCAACCACGAACAGTTCAAATCGGCGGTGGAAGGGGCGTTCGCCAACTCGCCTTTCGCGGATATCGCCAAGCGCAACATGGCGATGTTCGAGGCCGCGACGCAGGCTTTCAAACCGGGCGCCAAGGGAGGGACGTCCGGCGGCGGCGACACGGCGTCGAGCAAGGATGCGGAAATCGCCGCGCTGAAAGCCGAGCTCGGGCGGCTGAACGAGAAGATCGAGAAACTCAGCAAATAGGCGCGCGGGTCGGGGATACGGTCAACGACCGATCGGCTCAGTAGAATGCGCGAGACATCAGCGTCCGCGCCGTGCCTCCGCACCGCATCAGGGAAATCATCGTCCCGGGCGCGGCGATGGGCCAGTGTTCGGCTGCATCGGGCGGGCGGTCGGCGACCAATACGCCATCGACTGCGCAGATCGTGTCGCCAGTCTGCCATCCGTCGTCCGCAGCGGGGCTCCCTCGCATGACGTGAAGCACGCGTAATACTCCACCATCGTGCGCGACAAGCAGCCCTGTGGTCGAACGCGGCGGTGACGCTTCAGCGCGTTGACCAGGCGTGAGGATCATGTGTCGGGCAGCGGGATCGAGCAGGATATGATATCGTCTGAGAAAGCCGGTGCCGATCCGCCCGGACGCGCCGGCGCCTTGCGAATAGCCGCCTTCGCGCTCGATCGCGATTTGCGTGGCACCAGCGTGGAGCGCACCAAGGGCTAGTGAGGGCAGGATCGCAAGCTCGGTAACGGCGCTGCCGCCGACACCGTAGGACAGCGTGGTGGTGGTCCGCGCGGCGCCCCCGATCCGGCGCCACGCGGCGGTGCTCAGCGTGATCGCATTGCCGTCGCCCGTATCGACGATCAGGCGCGAAGGCGCGCCGTTGACCGGTACATCACTGAGATAGGACGGCGCATCGCCGCCAATCATCAAAGGCAGATCGATGCCGCGAAACGGGATCCGGCCCGAGGGCAGCAGCCGGAAGACGCCGCCATCGTAATCGATCTCAAGCGCGAACGGCGCCAGAAGATCGCGGCCGACGAGCAGATCGACCGGATCGCCACCCGTCGCGCTGTCGGGCAGCGTGGCGACCGCCAGGCGTCCGCCGCGACGATCGAAGCCACCGAAGGCAAGCGGCGGGGATTCGATCCAGCCGATCGGCAATCCTCCGCCAATTGCATCGGCGGTGGCCCCGGGTGCGATGCGCAGGTGCAGCCGGGAAGCGAGCGGGCGCGACAATACCGAATGGCTTACGCCGGTGTCGAGGATAGCGGTTACCGGCCGCCCGTTCAGCACGGCGATGAAGCGGATCTGGTTGGCATCGTTCAATGTGAAGGGGACCCAGCGCGCCTCGGTATCGGCGGCAAGCCCGCTTTGCTCGGGACGCGCGGCGACCGGGCTGGCACCGATCAGCAGCCATAGCAGGACGAGCAGGCGCATCGGGCCTGGGGTCAGCAGGGCACGGCGCGACCGGCCGCGCCCGATCGTGAAATGCGCACTAGAGGCAGGCTTCGAGATACGCCTGGTCGAACCCGAACGTGCGCGCCTTTTCCAGCGTGTAGGGGCGCAGGCCCATCGAGCGGTATTCGCCGATGATCTTCCCGTCGGCGCTCTCATCGAGATATTCGAACTTGAACAGCTCCTGCGTGACGATCACCGGGCCTTCCATGCCGATCACCTCGGTGACGTTGGTTACCCGACGCGAGCCATCGCGCAGGCGCTTGACCTGAATGATCATCTCGACCGAATCCGCGATCTGGCGCGAGATCGCTTCCTTGGGAACCTTGATGTCGGACATCATCACCATGTTCTCCATACGGGCGAGGGCCTCGCGCGGGGAGTTGGCGTGGAGCGTACACATCGATCCGTCGTGGCCGGTGTTCATCGCGGCGAGCATGTCGAAACATTCGGATCCGCGAATTTCGCCGAGGATGATTCGATCCGGACGCATACGCAGCGCGTTCTTGACGAGATCGCGGATGCTGATCTCGCCCTGGCCCTCGAGGTTCGCCGGGCGCGTTTCGAGCGGAAGCCAGTGCGGCTGCTGGAGCCGCAACTCGGCCGCGTCCTCGATCGTCAGCACGCGCTCGCCCGGGTCGATCATCTTCGACAAGGCGTTGAGCATCGTCGTCTTGCCCGAACCAGTACCGCCCGAAATCACGACGTTGAACCGGCACGCCCCGGCGATCTTGAGCGCCGTCGCCATCTTGGGCGACATCGAGCCGAAGCCGGCCATCATGTCGAGCGTGATCG
>JBDSKT010000288.1:0-5356 GCA_039916765.1 Sphingomonas sp. | reverse complement strand
CCATTGGCGTTGCGCGGAAGCGTCTCGTGGACAAAGCGGATCGCCACCGGCGTCTTGAACACCGCGAGCCGCTCGCGCACCCATGCCTGTAGCTCGGCTTCGCTCGCCTCCATGCCCGGCGCGAGGTGCACCACCGCCACCGGCTCCTCGCCCAATGTGCGGTGCGGAATGCCGATCAGCGCGCAGTCGGTCACCGCCGGGTGCGCATAGAGCACGTGCTCGACCTCGGTCGAATAGATGTTCTCCCCGCCGCGGATCACCATGTCCTTCGCCCGATCGACGATATAGACGAACCCTTCGTCATCGAGCCGCGCGAGATCGCCGGTACGCACCCAGCCTTGAATGAACGTTTCGGACGAAGCCTGGGGCTTGTTCCAATAGCCCTTCACGATCATCGGCCCGCGCGCCCAGAGTTCGCCGACTTCGCCGGTCTCCAGTTCGGTCACGCCGTCCTCGGCCACGATCTTGAGATCGGCGGTCGCGACCGGCGGACCCGCGCTCGTCGGGCGATTGAGATAATCCTCAGCGGCATGGCCCGTCACGGTCGCCATCGTCTCGGTCATGCCCCAGCCGTTGCCGGGCAGTGCACCGAATTCGGTGTGGATGCGCTTGACCAGCTCGGGCGCGGACGGCGCGCCGCCATAGGCGATCGTTTCCAGCGACGAGAGATCATACTTGGCGCGGTCGGGATGTTCGAGCAATTGCCACGCGACCGTCGGCACGCCGCCGGTGACGTGGACCTTCTCGCTTTCGATGATTTCCATCGCGCGCACCGCGTCCCATTTGCGCATGAAGATCAGCGTCGATCCGCTCGCTACCACACCCATCATCGTCGCGCTGCACGCGGTAACGTGAAACAATGGGATTACCGCAAGGAAGGTGCGTGGCACCGGTGCCGGCACGTCCTCGCCACGGCGTAGCGCGGCGCGCGCCGCACCGTATCCGGCGGAGAGGATATTGGTCATCAGGTTGCGATGCGTGCCGAGCGCGCCCTTCGGCTCACCGGTCGTGCCGCTGGTGTAGAAGATCGTCGCATCGTCATCGGTCGCGATCTCGGTGGCGGGCAGCGCAGCAACGGGCAGGTCGGCATAACCATTAGGTGTGCCGATGATGTCCTCCAGCCGCGACGCGCGTCCGTCGAGTGGTGCCGAGGCGCGCGATACCACGATCCGCTCGATGCCTGGCAGCGCGAGCTTCGCCTCGTTCAGCCGCCGGTGCCGCTCATCGTCCACGAACAGCAATTTCGCGCCCGAATCGGCGAGACCATATGCGAGCTCGCCAGCCGTCCACCACGCGTTGAGCGGCACCATGATCGCCCCGATCGCGGTCGCGGCGAAGAAGATTACCGGCCATTCGGGGAGGTTGCGCATCGCCAGCGCGACGCGGTCGCCCTTCTCCACCCCGGCCTCGCGCAGCCACACCGCCAGCGCGGCGACGGCGCGGTATGTCGCCTCGTAACTGACACGCTCGTCCTCATAGATCGTGAAGATCCGGTCGCCATGCGCGCGCGCCGCGCCGATCAGCCAGGCAAGATCGGGCGGCGCGTTCTTCCACACCCGCGTCGGCACCCCGCCCACCTCGGCCATCGCCATCTCGAACTTCTCGCCCGGCGCCGTCAGCTGCTCCCGCGCCTCCGCCAACGACAGCGCCGGCCAAGCGGGATCGAGCGCGATCAGCGGTTCGGTTTCCAAGACGACCTCTCCAGCAAATTGAATGTCGGGTCCGGGTCCTCGGCCCATACCACCAAGGTTAGTGTTGATTCGTACGACGCTCAAGGCAATAGGGACTGCTGGATTTCGAAGTCGGGGTATGGACAAGGATATGCGAATCGCGAACGCCGCCAAGCACGGTTTCGAGGCCAGCCGGCTCGCCCGGATCGATGACCTGCTCAAGGAGCGCTACGTCGATTCGGGCAAATTGCCCAATGCGCAGTTGCTAATCGCGCGCGACGGCGAAATCGTTCATTTCTCCAGCACAGGCCTCGCGCGCGCCGGTGATTCAGAAGGCGGCGGCAAGCCGATCGACGAGACGTCGCTGTTCCGCATCGCCAGCATGACCAAGCCGATCACATCGATCGCGTTCATGATGCTGGTCGAACAGGGCCTGGTCGCGGTCGATACGCCGGTCCACCACGTCCTGCCGGAATTCAAGGGCATCGGCGTGTACGATGGCGGCGGCGGCGCGGTGCCCTTCGTCACCAAGCCCACCGCCGATCCGATGCGGATGATCGATCTGCTGCGCCACACCTCGGGTCTCACGTACGGCTTCCAGAACCGCTCCAACATCGATGCCGCCTATCGCGAAACGAAGGTGGAGAATTGGCACGACAACCTGACGCTCGACGAATTCGTCGCTGCGATCGCCAAGCTGCCGCTCGAATTCTCGCCCGGCAGCGCATGGAATTATTCGATCTCCACCGACGTGCTCGGCGCGGTGGTCGAGCGGGTGTCTGGGCAAAAGCTACCGGAGTTCTTCCGTAAGCGCATCTTCGCGCCCCTGAAGATGGACGACACGTTCTTCGTCGTGCCCGCCGACAAGATCGACCGGCTGACCGATTGCTACACGTTCGTGCCGGGCAAGGGCCGCGTCATGTACGATCGCGGCGCCGAAAGCGTGTGGAGTCGGATGCCGAAGCTCGTCTCGGGCGGCGGCGGGCTCGTCTCGACCGCGCTCGATTACGATCGCTTCTGCCGCATGTGCCTGAACGGCGGCGAGCTGGACGGCGCGCGCATCGTCGGGCGCAAGACGCTCGACCTGATGACGCGTAACCACCTGCCCGGCGGCGGCGACCTCGCGACGATGTCGAAATCGCTGTTCAGCGAGGCGGCCAATGCCGGCGTCGGGTTCGGCCTCGGCTTCGCGGTAAACATCGATGTCGCGCGGACGATGATCCCGGGCAGCGAGGGTGAATATTATTGGGGCGGGATGTTCTCGACCGCCTTCTTCATCGATCCGGTCGAACGGTTGCACATGGTGTTCATGACGCAGATGTCGCCGTCCAACGTCTATCCGATCCGGCGTGAGCTGAAGACGATGATCTATTCTGCGCTGACCTGAGCCCCGTGCTCCTGCGAAAGCAGGAGCCCAGAATCACGAACGCCGCGCCTGCGGCTCTGGACCCCTGCTTTCGCAGGGGAACAAGGAGAATGAAATGACCAGCCCGATCCGCACCGAACGCCATGAAGACGTCCTCGTCATCATCTCGAACAACCCGCCGGTGAATGCGCTTGGCGCGGCCGTGCGGCAGGGGCTCGAAGCGGGCATCAAGGAAGGTCTCGCCGACGCGAGCATCAGGGCGATGGTTATCCGCTGCGACGGCCGCACCTTCTTCGCCGGTGCCGACATCACCGAGTTCGGAAAACCGATGCAGGAGCCCGGCCTGCCCACCGTCGTCGACATGATCGAGGCGAGCGAAAAGCCGGTGGTCGCCGCGATCCACGGCACCGCGCTCGGCGGCGGGTGCGAGGTGACGCTCGGCTGCCATTACCGCATCGCCGTACCCAGCGCGAAGATCGGCACGCCCGAGGTGAAGCTCGGCCTGCTCCCAGGCGCCGGCGGCACGCAGCGCATCCCGCGCATCGCGGGGCTGCCGCTCGCGCTGGAGATGACCGCCAAGGGCGATCCGATCTCCGCCAAGCGCGCGCTCGACGCGGGGCTGATCGACTGGCTGGCGAACGAGGACAGTCTGGAAGCCGACGCCATCGCCTTCGCGCGCGAGGTGGCCGACAAGCGCCCCCTGCCCCGCGCCAGCGAGAAGACCGCCACCGCCGATCCGCAAGCGGTCGAGGCGTTCAAGAAGGAGAACGCGAAACGCTTCCGCGGCTTTGAGGCCCCCGCCGCCAACATCGCGTGCGTCGAGAAGGCGGCGGACGGATCGTCCTTTGCGGAGGGCATCGCGTTCGAGCGCGAGCAATTCATGAAGCTGATGTTCGGCGTCCAGTCCGCCGCCCAGCGCCACATCTTCTTCGCCGAGCGCAAGGCGGCCAAGATCGACGGCATCGCCGACGACATCGCGCTTCGCCCGATCAACCGCGTCGGCGTGATCGGTGCGGGGACGATGGGCGGCGGCATCTCGATGAATTTCCTCTCCGCCGGCATCCCCGTGACGATCGTCGAGATGGCGCGGGACGCACTCGATCGCGGGACGGCCACGATCCGCAAGAATTACGAGGCGTCAGCGGCAAAGGGGCGGATGAAGCCGGACCAGGTCGAAGCGGCGATGGGCGCGCTGACCCCCACGCTCGATTTCGACGCGCTCAAGGACTGCGATCTCATTATCGAGGCGGTCTACGAGAATATGGACGTGAAGAAGGAAATCTTCGGCAAGCTCGACGGCATCGCCAAGCCCGGCGCGATCCTCGCGTCGAACACCTCATACCTCGACGTGGACGAGATCGCCGCGAGCACGAACCGCCCGCAGGACGTGCTCGGCATGCACTTCTTCTCGCCCGCCAACGTGATGAAATTGCTGGAAGTGGTTCGCGGCGCGAAGACGGCGGACGACGTGCTGGCGACCGTCATGGCGCTGTCGAAGAAGATCAGGAAGGTCGCGGTGGTCGCGGGCGTGTGCCACGGCTTCATCGGCAACCGCATGCTGATGCCGCGCCAGGTCGAGGCGATGAAGCTGCTGATGGAGGGCGCGACGCCCGAGCAGATCGACTGCGTCCACGTTGCGTTCGGCATGCCGATGGGCCCGTTCCAGATGAGCGACCTAGCCGGCGTCGATATCGGCTGGCACCGTGATCCGACGCGGATCGAAAGCATCCGCGACGCGCTGGCGGCCGAGAAGCGCTGGGGTCAGAAGACCAAAGCGGGTTTCTACGATTACGACGAAAAGCGAAATCCGACCCCCTCCCCACGCGTCGCCGAGATCATCGAGGATTTCCGCGCCAAGACCGGCACGCCCCAACACGTGGTGACCGACGAGGAGATCGTCGAGCGCACGCTCTACCCGATGGTCAACGAAGGTGCGCTGATCCTTGCCGAGGGCAAGGCGCAGCGCGCGAGCGATATCGATGTCGTCTGGGTCTATGGCTATGGCTGGCCGCCGTACAAGGGCGGACCGATGTTCTGGGCGGGCCAGGAAGGCCTCAAGAAGATCGTCGAGGGATTGGAGAAGCACGGTTTCGAAGTCGCGCCGCTGTTGCGCGAAAAGGCCGAGAAGGGCGAGAGTTTCTGATGGATCCATTCCTCCCCATTATGGGGAGGGGGACCGCCGAAGGCCGCTGGGGCCAGAAGAAGAATGCCGGCTTCTACGATTACGACGAGAAGCGGAACCCCTCGCCCAGCCCCCGTGTCGCCCAGATCATCGAGGATTTCCGCGCCAAGACCGGCACGCCCCAGCACGAAATCACCG
>JBDSKT010000287.1:0-12307 GCA_039916765.1 Sphingomonas sp. | reverse complement strand
CTCGGTCACCGTGGCCTTGGTGATGGCGTTGAACGTAACGCGCTCGACTTCCTTGGGCAGCGCCTTGCGGTTGCGAAGCACTTCCTGCACGTGCCACGAGATCGCCTCGCCCTCGCGGTCCGGATCGGTGGCGAGGATCAGCCGGTCGGCCTTTTTCGCCTCGTCGGTGATCGCCTTCAGCTGCTTGGCCTTGTCGGCGTAATTCTCCCATTCCATCGCAAAATCGGCGTCGGGGTTAACCGAACCGTCCTTCGGCGGCAGGTCGCGGACATGGCCGTAACTGGCGAGCACGCGGTAGTCCGAACCGAGATATTTCTCGATGGTCTTGGCCTTGGCGGGCGATTCGACGATGACGAGCTGCATGGGTGTGGCGATGTCCTTACGTGTACGCGCGAGGGTGGCGGGGTATCGCGGGCATCGTCAAGCAGGGCGCGTGATGCGCCACGCCGCGGCGAACAGAATGGCGAGGAGCAGGTCGCCGCAGGCGAAGCCGAAGGTCGCAGCGCCGAGTCGCGCCTGGCCGAACAGGATCGCGCACGGAACGAAGAAGGTCAGCTTGGCGATCACCGCCACCGGCATCAATGGCCGAAATCGCTCGGGATCGCGGCCGATCACCGCGTAGACGAGCTGGAACGCCAACGCCGCGCCGACGAAGCCGTAGAGGAATTCGGGGTGCGTCTCTGCGCGCCCGGCGCGTGCCAGCATTGGTTCGCTGAAATAGACCGGCAGCAGCACGATCGCGCCGTAGATCGCGGCGAAGGTGAAGATGCGGCGCGCGGTGCGCACCGCCTGGTCGTGGGTCACGACAGGCTGACCTTTCCGCCGGCATGGCGATCGAGCCGCCCGGCGAGTTCAAGTTCCAGGAGCACGGTCTGAACGACGGCGGGGGCGAGCGCCGCCTGGCGGATCAGCTCGTCGATCGCTACCGGGACCGGGCCGAGCAGGTCGATCACCGCGCGGCGTTCATGGTCGTCGGCATCCTGCGGCGGTGGCGCGCCGAACGACGCGGCCGGCGCGCGCACCATCCGCGTGTCGATCGGCGCCAGGCACTCGAGCACGTCGGCGGCGCTCTGGATCAGCGTCGCGCCGTCGCGGATCAGGCCGTTGCAGCCCTGCGCGCGCGGATCGAGCGGACTGCCCGGCACCGCCATCACCTCGCGGCCCTGTTCGCCGGCCAGCCGCGCGGCGATCAGCGAACCGGATTTGGGCGCCGCCTCGACCACGACGGTGCCCAGCGAAAGCCCGGCGATGATGCGGTTGCGGTACGGGAAGTGCCGCGCGCGCGGCTCGGTGCCGGGGGGCTGCTCCGCGATCAGCAAGCCTTTGCTCGCGACCTGTTCCTGCAGCTCCGCATTCTCCGGCGGATACGCGATGTCGATCCCGCCTGCGATGACCGCCACCGTCCCGCCTTCGATCGATCCGATATGCGCCGCGGTGTCGATCCCGCGCGCGAGGCCCGAGACGATCGTCACGTCCTCGCGGCCAAGCTCGGCCGCCAGCTGGCGCGCGAAGCGGCAGGCCGCGGCCGAGGCGTTGCGCGCGCCGACCATCGCCACCGTGCGCCGGCGAAGCAGGCCCGGGTCGCCGCGAAGCATCATCGCGGCGGGGGCATCGTCGAGTTCGGTGAGCAAGACGGGATAATCGGGGTCGCCGCGAAATACGTGCTGCGCGCCAATTCTCGCCGCGAATGCCAGTTCGCGCTCGGCGACCGCGCGCTCCGCGACAATGGGTGCGCGTCCGCCGCCACGCGCCGCAAGATCGGGTAACGCGCTGATCGCCGCGCCTGCATCACCGAAGCGGGCGATCAGTTGTGCGTAGGTGACGGGTCCAATCGTCGGCGTGCGGATCAGCCGCAGCCGGGCGATCGCGCGTTCGTCAACCACTCCGGCCGCCGACTTTCGGTTCGGTTCCCGCCATCAGCCGCGACAGATTCTCGCGGTGCTTCCACAGCACGAGCAAGGCCAGGGCCAGGAATAGCGGCAGCAGATCATACCGGCCGAACATCGCCGCGCTCACCGGGGCGCTAACCGCCGCCGCCATCCCTGCGACCGACGAGATGCGCACCAGCGTGAGCAGGCCAAGCCATATCGCGGCGAACACCAGAGCGCTGGGCCAGTGCAGCGCGAGCACGATCCCCATCAGCGTCGCCACGCCCTTGCCACCACGAAAGCGCAGCCACATCGGATAGAGGTGCCCCAGAAAGGCGCCAGCCGCCGCCAGTATCTCGTTTCCCGGCAGCAGCGCGGCCGCTATCAGCACCGCCACGCCGCCCTTGGCTCCGTCGAGCAGCGCGGTCGCCGCCGCCAGCCCCTTGCGTCCGGTGCGCAGCACGTTGGTCGCGCCGATGCTGCCCGAGCCGATCTGCCGCAGGTCGCCCGCTCCCGCCAGCCGCGTCAGGATCACGCCGAAGGGGATCGAGCCGAGCAGATAGCCGAGCAGCAATGCGGCGGCGGGTGCTTTCCAGAGATAATCGGTCGGCAAGTTGGATGGCCCCTTTCTCGACAAGCTTAGCCGATGCCGGCCACCCGACAAGGAGGTTTCCGCACCACCCCGGCTTGTTCTAGGGCGAGTGCGATGACCGATGAGCGCCCCGTACTGTTTTTCGATTCGGGTATTGGCGGCCTCTCCGTGCTCGCGCCGGCGCGCCTTCTGCTGCCGCGGATGCCGGTCGTATACGTCGCCGATTCGGCCGGCTTTCCTTACGGCACGAAAAGCGAGGCGGAGATCGCATCGCGCGTGCCGGCGCTGCTGGGGCGGCTGGCCGAACGCTACCACCCCCGCCTGATCGTCATCGCGTGCAATACCGCCTCGACCATCGCACTCGGCGTCGTGCGCGAGGCGCTCGATATTCCGGTGGTCGGGACCGTCCCGGCGATCCGGCCCGCCGCGGCGCTCAGTGTTACCCGCACGATCGGCGTGCTGGGCACCGACGCGACGGTGCGTCAGCCCTATGTCGATGACCTGACGGCGCGCTTTGCCGCCGATTGCACGGTGCTTCGCCACGGTTCGGCGGAACTCGTCCTGCTGGCCGAGGCCAAACTGCGCGGCGAGGCGGTCGATCCTTCGCGCTACGCCGCCATTCTGGCCGGGTTGTTCGATCAACCCGGCGGCGGCGCGATCGACGCCATCGTCAACGCCTGCACGCACTTTCCCCTCGTCGCCGACGAACTCGCCGCGGCATCGCCGCACCCCGTGCGCTTCGTGGATGGCGGCGAGGGGATCGCGCGGCGCATCGCGTCGTTGACGAAGGGGCAACAGTGGCCGGAGACGCAGGCGGGCGTCATGGTGTTTACCGGCGCAACGCCTGGCGGCGTGGTGACGGATCGCCTGACCCGGTTTGGCCTTACGCAGTTTGCAGCGTTATGAACGCCGCATCCAGGCAAGCCCGCTGGCAGCAGGTTGCAATGCCGCTAGGCGGCTATCTGTTGGCGATGGTGATATTCTTTCGCCTGCCGTTGCTGAGCGGGTTCGATCTCGGTTTCAGCGATCGCGGCGATGGGCTGATCGAGATCAGTCTGCTGGAGCATTGGCGCAACGTCTTGGTCCATGGCGCGGCGTGGGACGTGACGGGCTATTTCTATCCGCACGCCGATACGCTGGGCTACAATGACGGCTATTTCCTGTACGGCCTCGATTTCGCGCTATGGCGAACGGTGGCCGACCCCTTTTTGGCCGACACGCTCAATCTGTTGACGTTCAAGACGATCGGCTTCGTCGCGTCGTACGCGCTCGCGGTACGCGTCTTGCGCTGGCGACCGGGCGAGGGGGCGCTGCTTGCCTTGTTGTTCACCATCGCCAACGGGCTGGTGGTGCAGGTCGGCCACGCGCAGGTGGAAAGCGTGGCGCTGCTTCCCGTCGCGATCATGCTTGCGATCGCCGGTGTGAGCGCCGCGCGAGCCGGTCGATCGGTCGCCGCCGGCGGCTGGGCGGTCGGACTGGCCGCGCTGATGGGCGCATGGCTGCTCACCACATATTACATGTCGTGGTTTACGCTGTTCTTCGGCGCGATCTATGTCCTGGCATGGGGCTGGGCGGCGGGCGTGCGCTACCCGGCCGCGATTGGCCGTATCGTGCGCGTGCATGCCGTGCCGCTGATTGCCGGCGGGGTTGCCTTCATGGTCTTCGTCGTGCCGTTCCTGCGCGTGTACCTGCCCAAGCTCGGCGAGACTGGAGGCCAGCCGTTCGGCGTGACGATGGGCTATCTGGTGACGCCGTTGATCGACCATATCAACGTCGGTCCCGACAATATCGTGTGGGGGTGGCTGTTCCGCGGGCTGATGGCCATCGTACACCACTTTCTGCCTGGAGATGCGGGGTTACCCGACAGGGTAATCGGCGGCGAACACAGCACGGGGCTTCCGCCGATTCTGTTCGGTCTTGCGGTGGCCGCGCTATGGATAATGGTACGGAGAAAGCGCGTCGCGGCGCCGTGGCGGGCATTGGCGCTGACGATCGTGATCGCATGGCTGCTCACGATTCAGCTCGGGCCGGTATCGCCATGGCGGATCGTTACCTTCATTGTACCGGGGGCGAGGGGGTTGCGGGTCGTGTCCCGTTTCCAACTGTTGCTCGTGCTGCCGGTTCTCCTCGTGACGATCGGCATATGGCGTCTGCGCGTACGGGCGTTTTCGGCGTCGCGTCACTGGGCGACGAGAGCGGTGCTTGCGTTGTTGATCGTCGAGCAGATCAACCTGGCGCCCACTGCTGGCATCAGTCGTTCGGCGCAGCTGCGCGCGCTAAGCGCGATCCCGCCACCGCCGCCGCAATGTGCCAGCTTTGCGGCAGGCAGTACGCGCAAGGCCGAACCCGTCTATCGCGATGCCGAACATGATGCCCTTTGCCCGCACAATGTCGATGCGATGCTCCTCGCGCAGCTTTGGCGCATACCGACGATCAATGGCTTTGCGACGTTCAACCCGCCCGACTGGGCATTCGCGGCGCCATCGGCGCCGGACTATCGCGCGCGGGTGCGAGCATATGTCGCGCGCCACCGGCTGACCGGCGTGTGCCTGCTCGACATGCGAGCGACGGCGCCGTGGCAGCCCATCTGATTTCCACCGCGCGGCATCTGGCGTGGGCTGTCGAATCTCGTTAAAGGCCGCCGAATGACGCACCAGGATGCAACCGGGATCGACACGATCGATTACTCCCGCATCTTCTCGCAAGCGATCGACCGCCTGCATGCCGAGGGCCGCTACCGCGTCTTTATCGATATTCTGCGCAACAAGGGCGCGTTCCCCAACGCGCGGTGTTTCGCCGGTCATAACGGGCCCAAACCGGTCACGGTCTGGTGCTCGAACGACTATCTCGCGATGGGCCAGCATCCCGATGTGATCGCGGCGATGGAAGAGGCGCTGCACGATGTCGGCGCAGGCTCGGGGGGCACGCGCAACATCGGCGGCAACACGCATTACCATATCGATCTCGAAGCCGAACTCGCCGATCTCCACGGCAAGCAGGCCGCGCTCCTGTTCACCAGCGGTTACGTCTCGAACGAGGCGACGCTGGCGACGCTTGCCAAGGTGCTGCCGGGGATCATCATCTTCTCGGACGAGTTGAACCACGCCTCGATGATCGCGGGCATCCGTCATTCGGGCTGCGAGAAGCGCGTCTATCGCCACAACGATCTCGCGCATCTGGAAGAGTTGCTTGCCGAGGCCGATCCCGCCGCGCCCAAGCTGATCGCGTTCGAGAGCGTCTATTCGATGGAGGGAGACGTCGCGCCGGTTGCGGCGATCTGCGATCTCGCCGACAAATATAACGCGCTGACCTATCTCGACGAAGTGCACGCAGTCGGGATGTACGGCGCGCGCGGCGGCGGTATCTCCGAGCGTGACGGGGTGGCCGACCGGCTGACCATCATCGAAGGCACGCTGGCCAAGGCGGTCGGGGTGATGGGCGGGTATATCGCCGCCGACCGCACGATCATCGACGTGATCCGCAGCTATGCGCCGGGCTTCATCTTCACCACGTCGCTCGCGCCGGTGCTGGTCGCGGGTGCGCTGGCGAGCATCCGCCATCTGAAGGCATCGAGCGCCGAGCGCGACGCGCAACAGGCGGCTGCCAGGACACTCAAGGCGCTGCTGGTCGATGCCGGCGTGCCGGTGATGCTGGGCGAAACGCACATCGTGCCGGTGATGGTGGGCGATCCGGTCAAGGCCAAGAAGATCAGCGACATCCTGCTCGCCGAATACGGCGTGTACGTCCAGCCGATCAATTACCCCACCGTTCCGCGCGGCACCGAGCGGCTGCGCTTCACGCCCGGCCCGACGCACGACGAGGCGATGATGCGCGAGCTGACCAAGGCCCTGGTCGAAATCTGGGACCGGCTCGAGCTGCGCCAGGCCGCCTGACCCTTCGTGATGGATTCACGAAGCGGCCTGCCGACGCCGTGTGGCATCGACAGGCCGATTCGCGAGGCGAGTGACAGGAGGGGATCCGCACGCCTCGGCGAATCCTATCTACGGCGCGACACATCAACCGGATGCGCCGCGCCGCCGTTTTTTGTTATGGCATCATCACCGTGTCGATGACGTGGATCACGCCGTTCGACTGCATGACGTTGGGGATGGTGATCATGCCGGTATCGCCCTTGCCGTCCATGATCTGCCAGCCCGTCCCCATCTTCTTGAACATCAGCTGCTCGCCCTGCACCGTGGTGTAGGTCGCGGTGCCGTGATGTGCCTTGGCATTGGTGGCGATCATCGCCGCGGTGATGCGGCCGGGGACGACATGGTAGGTCAGGATGCCGGTCAGCGTGGCCTTGTTCTCCGGCTTGACCAGCGTATCGACCGTACCGGCGGGCAGCTTGGCAAAGGCTTCGTTGGTCGGCGCGAAGACCGTGAACGGCCCCTTGCCAGACAGCGTATCGACCAGTCCGGCGGCCTTCACGGCGGCAACCAGCGTGGTGTGGTCCTTCGAGTTGACGGCGTTCTGGACGATGTTTTTGGTCGGGTACATCGCGGCGCCGCCGACCATCGGGTTCTTGGCGAAGGCGACGCCGCTGCCGGCCAGCACGAGTGCGGCGGCGGCGATCGACGTGCGGAAACGGTGGGTCATCGGTAGCTCTCCTTGGCGTCCCTGTTGCGGACGTGGCGGAGTTACGGGCGGAGTGTCGCGATGGATGCGTTGGTCAGACCAGCGCAAGCGCACCCTTGGCGACCACCGGCCCGGTCGGCTTGCCGGTGGGCGATCCGCCGATCGGCTCGAGCGAGACAGCGAGCAGCGCACCCGCCGCGAGCCGCGCGCGGTTGTCGCGACCGACCGCCATCGCGGTGCCTCCGTCATGCATCAGACCCAGCGAATGCGGCACGCCGTCTCCGGCGATCACCCACAATTCGGCGCTGTGGCGTCCGTCGGCAAGCGGCATCGCGGTCAGCCGCATCCCGCCCGAATGCGGATCGTATACGGCGTTGACCGGGCCGCTCTTGTCGGTCGGCATGATGGCGGCGACCAGCATCCCAGCCGGCATCGCTGCCTCACGCGCCGGCCCCGGCGTCGGGCTGACGATCGGCGCGGGTTGCGGGAAGCGCGCGGCCGGGCGGGTGACGAGCACCAGCAGCAGCGCGGCGGCGGCGAGGCTCGACAGCCCGGCAACGCCTTGCCACAGCCGCGCCGAACGCGCGTTCGGGCGGGGGCCGTCGCTCAGCACGGCGGCGGTCGCGGGATGGGGGCCGTCGAGACTAAGCTCGAGCCGTGCCAGCGCCGTCGCGGGCGGCGTGACCTCGGGCCACAGATCGAACAATTGCGCAAGATGCCCGCGCCACGCTTCGACCTCGACGGCGAACGTGCGTTCCGCGAGCAGGCGGCGCAGCGCAGCGGCACGTTCGTCGCCGTCGAGCAGGCCGAGCGCCAGCTCTGCCGCCGTCATGTCGGGCGCGTCGCCGAGCGCATCGGTGGGAGGGATCGCGTCGCTCATCGCTCGAGGCACTCTTTAAGCCGGGCGAGGCCGCGTCGCACCCAGCTTTTCATCGTGCCTAGCGGCACGTCCTGGCGCGCGGCCAGTTCGGCATAGGTCACACCGTCGAAAAACGCGGTGCGGATCGCGGCGCGCTGCCGTTCTTCCAGCCCGTCGATGCAGTGGCGCAGATGGTGCGCGGTTTCCTCGGTCTCGAGCAGATCGCTGGCCAGCGGTGCCGAATCGGCGATCTCTGGCGCATCCTCGATCGGTGACGCGCGGCGCACGCCCTGCGCGCGGCGCCAGTCGATCGCCCGGTTGCGCGCGATCGTCGCGAGCCAGGTGATCGGGCTCGCGCGGCCGGGCTCATACGCCCCTGCGCGCTTCCACACCGTAAGATAGACTTCGTGCAATACGTCTTCCGCTGCTTGCCGTTCGCCGCAGATACGCAGGCAAACGCCGAAAAGCTTCGCCGAGGTGAGCTGGTACAGGTCGCGGAACGCCGCGCGATCCTCTGCCCCGGTCCGCACCAGCGCCTCGGTCAGTCGTGCACGGGCGTCGGCGGCGGGATCGTTCACGCGAGCAAGCGTAGCGCCCGGCACCGCGCCCGGCAATGGGCGCGCGAAGACGGTGGCAATCATGGTGACGGACGGTTAAAGCGCGCGCATTCGGTTTCGCAGACAGGACAGCGCCCCCTCCCATGCGCATCGCCATCGCGTCAGATCATGCCGCCGTCGCATTGAAGGCGGCACTCGCGGCGTGGCTTCGCGGCGAGGGGCATGACGTGACCGACCTCGGTACCGATGGCAGCGCGAGCGTCGATTATCCCGACTATGGCTATGCCCTGGCCGAGGCGCTGGCGGACGGGCGTGCCGAACGCGGCATCGCGCTGTGCGGGTCGGGTATCGGCATTTCGATCGCAGCCAACCGCCACCCGGCGTGCCGCTGCGCGCTCGTTTCGGAACCGCTGTCGGCGGCGCTGGCGCGCACGCACAACGATGCCAACGCGATCGCGATAGGCGCGCGGCTAACCGGCGAGGATATGGCGAAGGCGTGCATCGCCGCCTTCCTCGCCACCGATTTCGAGGGCGGGCGCCACGCGCACCGCGTCGACAAACTGAGCCACCCGCCGATCGAAAGGGAAACCGCATGAGCACCAACCCGAGCGCCCTTCACGACGTCCAGCCCGATGGCTTTTTCACCCGCGGCCTCGCCGAGGCGGACCCGGCGGTGTTCGGTGGCGTGCGGCATGAACTGAAGCGCGAGCAGACCCAGATCGAGCTGATCGCGAGCGAGAATATCGTGTCGAAGGCGGTGCTCGAGGCGCAGGGTTCGGTGTTCACCAACAAATATGCCGAGGGCTATCCCGGCAAGCGCTATTATCAGGGCTGCGAACCGTCGGACGAGGTCGAGACGCTGGCGATCGAGCGCGCCAAGCGCCTGTTCGGCTGCGGGTTCGCCAATGTCCAGCCGCATTCGGGGGCGCAGGCCAATGGCGCGGTGATGCTCGCGCTGACCAAGCCCGGCGACACGATCATGGGGTTGAGCCTCGACGCCGGTGGGCACCTGACCCACGGTGCCAAGGCGGCGATGTCGGGCAAGTGGTTCAACGCGGTGCAATACGGCGTGCACGCCGACACGCACCTGATCGATTTCGATCAGCTCTCCGCGCTGGCGAAGGAGCATCGCCCCAAGCTGATCATCGCCGGCGGCTCGGCCTATCCGCGCCAGATCGACTTCGCGAAATTCCGCGCCATCGCCGACGAGGTCGGCGCCTTGTTCATGGTCGATATGGCGCATTTTGCGGGGATCGTCGCGGGTGGGCTGCACCCGACGCCGTTCGGCCACGCGCATGTCGTCACCACGACGACGCACAAGACATTGCGCGGACCGCGCGGCGGGATGGTGATGACCGACGACGAGGCCATCGCCAAGAAGATCAACAGCGCGGTGTTCCCCGGCTTGCAGGGCGGACCGCTGATGCACGTCATCGCGGCGAAGGCGGTGGCGTTCGGCGAGGCGCTGGAGCCCGGCTACAAGAGTTACATCGCCGCGGTGGTCGAAAACGCCAAGGTGCTGGCGGCGACGCTCAAGGAGCGCGGCGCCAACCTGGTTTCCGGCGGCACCGACACGCATCTCGCACTGGTCGATCTCACCCCGCTCGGCGTGACGGGCAAGGACGCCGACGAGGCGCTCGAGCGCTCGGGCATCACCTGCAACAAGAACGGCATTCCCAACGATCCGCTGCCCCCGGTCAAGACCAGCGGCATCCGCGTCGGTTCGCCCGCCGGCACGACGCGTGGGTTCGGCACGGCGGAATTCCGCGAGATCGGCCACATGGTCGCCGACGTGCTCGACGGGCTGCGCAAGAATGGCGAGGCCGGCGACGGGCAGGCGGAGGCCAATGTTCGCGAACGCGTGCAGGCGCTATGCGCGCGCTTCCCGATCTATCCCGAAGGGGTGTGACGCTTGCGCTGCCCGTTTTGTGGACATGAAGACAGCCAGGTAAAGGACTCGCGTCCGACCGAGGACGGCGCGGCGATCCGGCGGCGGCGTCAATGCGAGGGCTGCGCGGCGCGGTTCACGACGTTCGAACGGATCCAGCTGCGCGAGTTGACCGTTACCAAGAGCGACGACAAGCGCGAGCTGTTCGATCGCGATAAATTGATGCGCTCGATCGCGATCGCCACGCGCAAGCGCCCGGTCGATCCGGCGCGGGTGGAAAAACTGGTCAGCGGCATCCAGCGCCGGCTCGAAACGCTAGGCGAGGCCGAGGTGTCTTCCAAGCGTATCGGCGAGTTGGTGATGGACGGGCTCAAGGGGATGGATTCGGTCGCCTATATCCGCTTCGCCAGCGTCTATCGCGATTTCAGCGAGGCGAAGGATTTCGAGGAATTCGCCGGCAACGTGACCGAGGTGGCGAAGGGGTGAACATCGCAGCGCTCGTGCCACCGCCCGTCATCGTCCTGGTGCGCCCGCAGCTCGGCGAGAATATCGGCAAGGCGGCGCGCGCGATGCTCAATTTTGGGCTGACCGAGCTTCGCCTCGTCACTCCGCGCGACGGCTGGCCCAATCCGTCCGCCGGCCCCGCCGCGAGCGGCGCCGATGTGGTGCTGGAGCATGCCCTGGTGTTCGACAGCGTCGCCGCCGCGGTCACCGATTGCGCGCATGTCTATGCGACCACGGTGAGGAAACGCGGCGTGACCAAACCCGTCGTCACGCCCGACGCGGCGGCCGGGGCGATCCATGCCGGGCCGGGCCGTTCGGCGATCCTGTTCGGCCCGGAGCGATCGGGCTTGGAAACCGACGACGTCGCGCTCGCGCGCACAATCATCACCGTGCCGATCAACCCCGAATTCGGCAGCCTCAATCTGGCGCAGGCGGTGATCCTGGTCGCCTATGAATGGTCCAAGCGCCAGGCGCTCGCGTCGCCGCCCCGCGTCGCGCTCGATCCACCCGCGTCGCAAGATGAGCTAGAGGGAATGCTCGCGCAGTTCGACGCGATGCTCGAGGCCGGAGGCTTCTATTTCCCGCCCGATCGTGAGCCGACGACCAGACGCACGGTGCGCGGCCTGCTGACCAAGCCGGGCTGGACGCATTACGAGGTCCGCACGCTGCGCGGTATGCTGTCGTCGATCGACCGTCCGCGCGCTCGCCGGTAGCGGCTTGCCGTATTAATATGCCCGCGATATAAATCAGTTATCGCAATTAAGGGATTTTATTTCAATGCGTTCGTCCTGTTTGTTTGCCGTTATGGCAATTTTAGCCGTGCCGACTATCGCAGATGCCGCGCAGCGGGAAAAAAAATCCCAAGAGGGCATCGAGCGGGCATCTGACGCCCAGGATAAGATGATTTGCAAACGTTTCCTGATCACCGGTTCCTTGGTGGACAGTTATAGCATGTGCAAGACCAAAGATGACTGGGAGCGCACTCGAGCAGGCTATCGCCGAGACGCGGCCGGCTTTGCGAGTTGTCGATCTGGGAACAGTGATCCCAATGATCCCAAAAACAGTGCACCATGCGGGTTTTAGCTGAACGAAGGTTCTGATTATTCACCGATTGACAAGTGTGTCTCTCGTCGTCATGGGCCTCTTTCGCAATTGACCCCGCACGTCCGGTGAAGCGGGTGTCCTGTCGCGTTCAGGATTAATCTGAAGGCATCAGCGCGGACCCGGATTTTCCGATCACCCGACTGGGCGGTCATGACGCAATTGAAGGATGACACATGTCGAAGCGCTCCAGCGCCAAGTACAAGCTCGATCGCCGCATGGGCGAGAACATTTGGGGCCGTCCCAAATCCCCGGTGAACAAGCGCGAATACGGCCCCGGCCAGCATGGCCAGCGCCGCAAGGGCAAGGTCTCCGATTTCGGCATCCAGCTGCGCGCCAAGCAGAAGCTCAAGGGCTATT
>JBDSKT010000286.1:0-11312 GCA_039916765.1 Sphingomonas sp. | reverse complement strand
GTCCTGTTGCTTGGGATAGGCGCGTGGCTGGCGCGCGCCAGCTTCAAGCGACGGGGGCGTGGCTGATGGGCTGGGTGATGCTCGCCTCCGTCGGTTTCGGTGCGGCCTTGATGCTGCGGCTGACCGGTGTCGGCAAGGCAACCTGGACGTTCGCGGGTGCCGCGCTGATGCTGGGGGCGGTCGGTTACGCTTTGCAGGGCAGCCCGGATCTGCCGGGACATCCGGTCAAGGCCAATACGACCCCGGGTGAGGTCGATCCCGGGCTGGTCGCGTTGCGTGGGCAGATGTTCGGTCAGTTCACCGCCGACGGCGCCTTCGTCATCGGGTCCGACGCGTATGCGCGGTCGGGCGATCTCAAGGGAGCTGCCGATTATATCTTTGCCGGAATCCGGCAGAACCCGACCAGTGCCCTATTGTGGACCAGCCTGGGCACCGTACTGGCCGAGCACGATGGCAATACGTTGTCGCCCGCCGCGACATTCGCCTTTCGCCGCACGGTCTATCTCGCGCCGCGACATCCGGGGCCATATTTCTTTCTCGGCGTCGCCAATATCCGTGCCGGCCAGCTGGGCGCGGCGCGCGCGGCCTGGGCGTTGGCGCTCGCATTGACGCCGCCCAGCGCGCCCTACCGCGAAGACTTGGCCGCACGGCTTGCGTTGCTCGACCGGTTCATCGCGCAAGCCCGGCGCGCCCAACAGGCGACGGCACCCGCCACGAAATAGACGTGGTTCTCTCGGGCAGGTGCATGGCAGGGGTCAGGCGACGCCCCTGCCGGTCTTTGCCTGCAAAGCGTCGATGCGTTTGGAGGCGTCGGCTTTGGTCAGCGCATCGTCAAACGGTTCGGCAGCTTCCTCGCTCAACGTCTTGAGATAGCTCGCTTGTGCGCCGGTCATCGGCTCATCGCCCGTGGTCCAGTCGTCGGGGTTCTTCTCGGCGTTGCCGGTCGGGTGGTCCTTGGGATTGACGGCGTCAGTCATGGGAAATTCCTTTCCCGCGACCAACGCCGATGTTCCTCATTCGTTCCTTATGCCGCCCACGCTTCGAACGGGAGGTCGAGATCGTCGGCCACCGCCTTGAACGCGATCTTGCCCTTGTAGACATTCAGCCCGTTGGCGAGATGCGGGTCGGCCTTCATCGCGGCTTCAGCGCCCAGGTTCGCCAGCTTGAGCACGAACGGCAGCGTCGCATTGTTGAGCGCGAAGGCCGAGGTGCGCGCGACCGCGCCGGGCATGTTGGCGACACAGTAATGGATCACGCCGTCGATCTCGAACACAGGATCCTCATGCGTGGTCGCATGGCTGGTCTCGAAGCAGCCGCCCTGGTCGATGGCGATATCGACCAGCACCGAGCCGCGTTTCATCGTCTTGATCATCTCGCGCGTGACGAGCTTAGGCGCGGCGGCACCGGGCACGAGCACCGCGCCGATGACGAGCGACGCGCTCTTCACCGCCGCCGCGATCGCTGCCTTGGACGCATAGGCGGTCTTGATCTGGGAGGAGAAGAACATGTCGAGTTCGGCCAGCCGATCGTTCGAGATGTCGTAGATCGTCACATCGGCGCGCATACCGACCGCCATCTGCGCCGCATTGACGCCCGAAATGCCCCCGCCAAGGATCGCGACCTTGGCAGGTGCCACACCGGGAACGCCGCCGAGCAACACGCCGCGTCCGCCTTGCTCCTTCTCGAGATAGTGAGCGCCGACCTGGACCGACATGCGCCCGGCCACTTCCGACATCGGCTTGAGCAGCGGCAGGCCACCCTTTGCGCCGGTGACCGTCTCGTAGGCGATGCAGGTCGCGCCGGACTTCATCAGCCCCTCGGCCTGCGGCTTGTCGGCAGCAAGGTGGAGGTAGGTAAAGAGCAGGTGGCGGCTTTCCAGCATCGCAATCTCGCTCGCTTGCGGTTCCTTGACCTTCACGATCATGTCGCTCTCGGCGAATACCGTCCTGGCGTCGGGCACGATGCGCGCGCCGGCGGCAACATAATCGGCATCCTCGAAATCGATCCCCATGCCCGCCTGGGTCTGGACGACCACCTCATGTCCGGCGGCGGTCAGCTCGGCGACCGACGGCGGGGTCAGGCCGACGCGATATTCGTGGTTCTTGATCTCTTTGGGCACACCGACGCGCATGGTTTTCTCCTAAGACTTAATTGCGATGCCTCTATACCGACAGAGCGGGCGAGAATCCGTGCAAGTTTGCCGCTGACGCGGCGTCATTTTGCATGACTTTGGCGATCGACGCGCCTAGCGCGCGTAAGCTATGCAGCCGGACCGGATCGATATCGCAATTCTGAAGTCGGTCGCGACCGATGCCCGCGCGACAGTCAGCCAGATCGCCGGCCGGGTCGGTTTGTCGCAGTCGGCCTGTACGCGGCGTATCCAGGCGCTCGAGGCGTCGGGACACATCACCGGTTACGGCGCGCGCCTCGGCCACCGCCGGCTCGGTTTCCACGTCACGGCGCTGGTCGATATCACCCTCAGCACGCAAGTCGAGGAAGACCTCGCCGCGTTCGAGCATGCGGTTGCCGCGATCGATGGAATCGTGGAGTGCGCACTCGTCTCCGGCGCGCAGGATTACCGGCTCAAGATCGTGTGTCGCGATCTCGACGATTACGAGCGAATGCACCGCGAGCATCTCGGCCGCTTGCCCGCGGTCAACACCATTTCATCGAGCTTCGTGCTACGCGGTGTCCCGACGCGCGGAGAGGCGGAGGCGCTGTTCGGCGGAGCATGAGGGCCGTGTTGCCGGGGGCGGGGCCACGTGATAGGGCGCGCAACCGCTCGGCAAGGGGGCTTTGGGCGGGTTCGAGCGTTATGCGCATCATGCTCTTGTGGACCGGGTGGCGACAGCATTGAGTACAGGAACACCGGACGCGGTTGCCGCGGGGGCCGTGCCGCCGACGGCCGGCGCGCCCGCAGCCCACCATGACCATGCGCAGGACGGGGTGATCAAGCTCGCCATCGCTGCGATCGGCGTGGTGTTCGGCGATATCGGCACGAGCCCGCTCTACGCTTTTCGCGAGACGTTCGCAGGCCATCACCAGCTTGCGCTCGATCCCGTCCACATCATGGGCGTGACCAGCCTGATGTTCTGGTCGATGATGATCGTCGTCAGTCTCAAATACGTGTCGATCATCATGCGCGCGGACAATAAGGGAGAGGGCGGTAGCCTGGCGCTGCTCGCGCTCGTCTCGGGGCGGACGAAAACGCGGCGCTGGTCGACCGGGATCATCCTGCTCGGCGTGTTCGCCACGTCGCTCTTTTACGGCGATTCGATGATCACGCCGGCGGTCACCGTGCTTGGGGCGGTCGAGGGCCTTGCGGTCGCCGCGCCCGGCCTGGCGTCGTTGGTGTTGCCGATCTCGGCGGTGATCATCATCGCGCTCTTCATGATCCAGAAGAACGGCACTGCCCGGATCGGACTGTTCTTCGGCCCCGTGATGCTGGTCTATTTCGCCGTGATCGCGACCCTCGGCGTGATGAGCATCGCCAAGACGCCGCACATCCTGTGGGCCTTTTCTCCGCACTTCGCGGTCGAATTCTTCGTCTACGATCCGGTGCGCGCATTTCTCGCCTTGGGATCGGTGGTGCTCGCCGTGACGGGCGCCGAGGCGCTGTATGCTGATATGGGTCATTTCGGCCGCAACCCGATCCGCGTGTCGTGGCTGTTCTTCGTGCTGCCCGCGCTGATGATGAACTACATGGGACAAGGGGCGATGCTGTTTCGCGACGGCCACGCCGCGCTGGAAAGTCCGTTCTATCTGCTCGCGCCGCACGACCTGCGGTTTCCACTGGTGCTGCTCGCGACGGCGGCCGCAGTGATCGCCTCGCAAGCGGTTATTTCAGGGGCGTTTTCGGTGACTCAGCAGGCGATCCAGTTGGGCTTCATCCCACGATTGCGGATCGAACATACCAGCGCGTCGACGGCGGGACAGATCTACATCCCGCTGATCAACTGGATGCTGCTGGCCATGGTGCTGATCTTGGTCGGTTTCTTCCGCACCTCGTCCAACCTGACGTCCGCTTACGGCATTGCCGTGACGGGGGCGATGGCGATCGACACCTGCTTGCTCGCGGTCGTGCTCAACCGGTTGTGGCATTGGCCGAAATATCTGTCCGTGCCGCTACTTAGCGTGCTGTTTTTCGTCGATGCCATGTATCTGACGGCCAATCTCACCAAGATCCGCTCGGGCGGGTGGTTTCCGCTGCTCGTCGGGTTGATCGTGTTCACGGTGCTGACCACCTGGTCGAAGGGGCGGCAGTTGATGATCGAGCGGATGCGCGAAGGCGCGATGCCGATGAAGGTGTTCATTCACTCCGCTGCGAGCGCGGCCACACGCGTGCCGGGGACGGCGGTATTCATGACGTCGTCCGCAGACGGCGTCCCGCATGCGCTGCTCCACAACCTCAAGCATAACAAAGTTCTGCACGAGCGGGTGCTGCTGTTGACGGTCAAGATTGCGGACCAGCCCTATTGGCCCGACGAGGAGCGGTGCTTCCTCGATGATCTTGGCGACGGGTTTCACCGCCTCGTGCTCAAATACGGCTTCATGGAAGAGCCCGACGTTCCCGCCGCATTGGCCAAGGTGACGCGCTGTGGCGCCGAATTCCGCATGATGGACACCAGTTTCTTCCTCGCGCGGCAGACTTTGCTGCCGTCCGACAAGCCCGGCATGATGCTGTGGCGCGAGCGGCTGTTCGCCTGGATGCTCCGCAACGCCGAAAGCGCGATGGAATTCTTCCGCCTGCCGACCAACCGCGTGGTCGAACTGGGTAGCCAGGTCGAAATATGACGGCGTTCGGCAAAGTGGCGCGTTGCCGGACATAGAAACAGGTTCGCGGTCGCCGATCATCGTTACGGCGCTTTTCGGCGCGGCTGATCAAGCGTGGTTCAACGCTCTGCGCCACGCGCATTTTCCGCCCGAACGCAATCAGCTCGACGCGCATCTTACGATGTTTCATCATCTCGCGCCCTCGCTGGAAGCCGAGATCAAGCATCGACTCGCGGGCGAAACGCGCGGCATCAAGCCGCCGCACGCGCGGATCGGGGGCCTTATCTCGCTTGGCGGAGGGGTGGCCTACCGAATCGATTGCCCCGCCTTGGCCGAGATCCGGGCGGCGTTGGCGGAAGTGTTCGAGGGGATGCTCACTCCGCAGGATCGGGCGGGGTGGCGTCCGCACGTGACGGTCCAGAACAAGGTCCGGCCCGCCGAGGCCAAGGCGTTGTTGCAGGTATTGGACGCTGATTTTCGTCCCCGCCCCGTGGCAATCGCCGGCCTTGCGTCCTGGTGGTATCGCGGGGGGCCATGGGCGCCATTGTCGCGCCACATGTTCGCTTGACCGCCCCGCCGCGACGCCCCTATAGGCGCCGCTCTCGATTGGCTGAGGCGGAGTAGCTCAGCTGGTTAGAGCACGGGAATCATAATCCTGGGGTCGGGGGTTCAAGTCCCTCCTCCGCTACCATTCGTCGAAGGGCGAAGTAGCCGCCAATCGAGCTTTTCGCCCGCGACGCTTTGCGCTAGCCGCTTCCGCGAAGGAGAACCGGCCATGAAAACCCGTGCCGCCGTCGCGTTCGAGGCCAAGCGCCCGCTCGAGATCGTCGAGCTTGATCTGGACGGACCCAAGGCGGGTGAGGTGCTGGTCGAGATCATGGCGACCGGCATCTGCCATACCGATGCGTACACGCTGGACGGGTTGGACAGCGAAGGCATTTTTCCCAGCATATTGGGGCATGAAGGCGCCGGAATCGTGCGTGAGATCGGCACCGGCGTCACCAGTGTAAAGCCCGGCGATCACGTGATTCCCCTCTACACGCCGGAATGTCGGCAGTGTAAATCGTGTCTCAGCGGCAAGACCAATCTTTGCACCGCGATCCGTGCGACCCAGGGCAAGGGCGTGATGCCCGACGGCACCTCGCGTTTTTCGCACAAGGGCCAGCCGATTTTTCATTACATGGGCTGCTCGACCTTTTCGAACTTCACCGTCCTGCCCGAAATAGCGGTGGCGAAGATCCGCGAAGACGCGCCGTTCAAGACCAGCTGTTACATCGGTTGCGGCGTCACCACCGGCGTCGGCGCGGTCGTCAACACGGCCAAGGTGAAGGCAGGCGACAATGTCGTGGTGTTCGGACTCGGTGGGATCGGGCTCAACGTCATCCAGGGCGCGAAGCTGGTCGGCGCGGGCAGGATCGTCGGGGTCGATATCAATCCCGATCGCGCGGAATGGGGCCGGCAGTTCGGGATGACCGACTTCGTCCTGGCGCGGGGAAAGAACCGAGAGGCGATTATTGCCGAGGTCGTCGCGCTGACCGATGGCGGCGCCGACTATACGTTTGATGCGACCGGCAATACCGAAGTGATGCGCACGGCGCTCGAAGCATGCCATCGTGGTTGGGGCACCAGCATCATTATCGGCGTTGCGGAAGCAGGTAGGGAAATCAGCACGCGGCCGTTTCAGCTGGTCACCGGTCGAAACTGGCGGGGCACTGCATTTGGCGGCGCGAAAGGACGAACCGACGTGCCCAAAATCGTAGATTGGTACATGCAGGGCAAGATCGCGATCGATCCGATGATCACCCACGTATTAACGCTCGACGACATCAACCGGGGCTTCGAGCTGATGCATGCCGGTGAAAGCATTCGCAGCGTTGTGGTATACTGACTCAAGCCAAGGAGAATACAATGTTCAGCCATATGGTGGTGGGTTCCAACGATATTTCGCGGTCGAAGAAATTCTACGATGCCTTGTTCACGGCGATAGGAGGAGGCGCCGCGCGCGAGGACGAGCGCGGTCGGCTGCTATATTTCAAGGACGGCGGCATTTTCCTCGTTACCGCGCCGGTCGACGGTCAGCCGGCGACACACGCCAATGGCGGCACGATCGGATTTACGGTGAGCGGGCCGGAACAGGCGGATGCATGGCACAAGGCGGGGGTTGAAAACGGCGGCACCGCGATCGAGGATGCACCGGGCGTCCGCACCAGCGGTGTGGGAAACATATATCTCGCCTATCTGCGCGATCCGGACGGCAACAAGCTTTGCGCGTTACATCGCATGCCGGGCTAGCCGACGGCCGGCACGCCCGTTGCGAACGAGACTGCCGTCGCCTAGATGCCGCGTATGACCACGCACGCTACCAGAATGCTCATCCTCGGTTCGGGTCCGGCCGGGCTATCGGCGGCCATCTATGGCGCGCGCGCCGGTATGAAGCCGATCCTGGTCCAGGGCATCCAGCCCGGCGGACAGTTGATGACGACGACCGATGTCGAGAATTATCCCGGCTTCGCAGACGTCATCCAAGGTCCCTGGCTGATGGAACAGATGCAGAAACAGGCCGAGCATGTCGGCACGGTGCTGATGTATGATACGGTGGTCGAGGTCGATCTGACCCAGCGTCCGTTCCGCCTGACCGGCGACAGCGGTGACGTGTACGAAGGCGAGGTGCTGATCATCGCGACGGGCGCGCAGGCCAAGTGGCTTGGGCTCGACAGCGAGGACGCGCTCAAGGGCAAGGGTGTCAGCGCCTGCGCGACATGCGACGGGTTTTTCTATCGGGGCAAGAAGGTCGCGGTGATCGGCGGGGGCAACACCGCGGTCGAAGAGGCGCTGTATCTCACCAACCATTCACCTGACGTGACGCTGATCCACCGGCGCGATTCGCTTCGCGCGGAGAAGATTTTGCAGGATCGGCTGTTCGCCAACGAGCGGATCACGGTGGTGTGGAACAAGGAAGTGCGCGGGTTCGTCGATGGGGGCGGGACGGCGGGACTGGTCGCGCTCGATCTTGAGGATACGCAAACCGGAGACCATTCGCGGCTGGACGTCGAGGGTGGGTTCGTCGCGATCGGGCACCATCCGGCAACTGAGTTGTTCCGCGGGCATCTTCAGCTCGATGCGGACCATTATATCAAGGTAGAAACGGGATCGACGCGCACCAGTGTGAGCGGCGTGTTCGCGTGCGGCGACGTGATGGACAAGGTTTATCGCCAAGCGGTGACTGCGGCGGGGACGGGATGCATGGCGGCGCTCGATGCCGAACGCTTCTTGGCTGAAGCGGATTTCGAAAAAGTGGCCGAAGCGGTAGCTTAATCGCCGATCGCATCGCGGATGATCGCCTCCAGCTGCGCCATGTCGTCGCGACGGGCAAAACTGTGCGATGCTGTGTCAATCATGTGCGTGGCGGCCGGGATCGGGGTCGCGCTCATCGCGTCCGCGAAAGCCAAAGCGGTGGCATCCGTTCGGGCAAGAACGATCTTCGTAGGCGTCGAGCCCGACAACGCCTCTGCCAAGCCTTCGGCGGCTCGGCGGTTCTGTTGAGGAGAGGTAGAAAGTCGCCGTAAGCCTCTGAACAGTTTTCGAATATTTATTTCACCGACGACAAGTCTCCCCCAGCTTGCCGGATCACGAAGCCGCTCGGCATATCGTGCGCGGATCGCTGCCCGCGGTGGCAAATCGTCCTGCTCGTTGCCGATCCAGGGATTGGCGAGGACCAATGCGTCGATACCTGCCATCTCATGAAACAGCGCGAGCGCGGTAGCGGCATCGCAATTGCCGAACGCGACGAGATGCCCAATGCCGGCCTCCGCGCGGAACGTGGCGGCGGCAGCGCCTATATCGGGTAAGGAATGTTCGAAACCAACGTTTGCGCCGTTCGAATCGCCGATCCCGCGCCGGTCGAAGCGGAATACGGGAATGCCATCGGCTGAGAGGCGGCCCGCGAGCAGCGCCATACCGCGATGCGCGCCGCAACGAATTTCATTACCGCCGGAGACGATCAACAGCCCCGTCCTCCGGGTACCCTCGTCGAGTGTCGCGACCAGCGTGTCGCCCTCGCACGGAAACGCGATCAATCGTCGCATGGTGCAATCCATTCGGCGATATCGTGCGTAAGACTCTCTGCAAGAACGATATCATTGTCTGGCTCGGCGCGACGCCATAGTGGCGCGCCATCCACGCGGTGGTCCGCGGGCTGGGGATCCGATGCAAGCCGGACAGTTCGACAGGGCGAGGCCATGTCCGGGCTAGCAATACGAAGGTCGCCGAGCAGGATAGGCGACAGCAAGTTGCCGGCAATTTCCAACGGCAGGCCGGCTATCGCCGCCGACCCTGCGCCGCCAAGCTTGCCAATACGTACAAGCTCATCGGCGAACCGCCCACCGTCCATTGGCGCGAATGCCCAGCGGCTGGCTCCGCGTGCGCGCCCAGTCACCAAGGCGCCACTGCGGATGGAAACGATATGCGGCGTGCCGAACGTCGCCGCGGCTGCCGTGAACGCCTGCTCCAGCGCCGCAAGCGTCATCTGCTCGGTTGGAAGGATACTCTCGCCCGTTCCTGGCAGATCCGGCAGCGCGCCGCTGATGCCGCGCTGAGCGAGCATCCGCAACACGGTGACGACCAAGGTGCGGGTGCGGTTTGCTTCTTCGAATAACGGCAGCGCGGCGACCACCACCGGTCCGGTTCCGGGGCCGAAGCGCAACATCGCCTCGCGTCCGCCGGACCAGTCATAATGATCGATCACCCGCGTCCTCGAACGACCGCGGCGATCACGTCAGCGCTTTCGACGCGGCGAAGGCGACGAGCGAGCCAAACGTCTCGAGCATCTCGCCGTCAACCTCGTCATCCTCGATCAAGATGCCGAGCCGGTCCTCGATCTCGGTAAGCAGGCCGGCAACCGCCATAGAATCGAGCTCGGGCAGCGCACCGAACAATGGCGTTTCCGCACGAAAACCGGCGAGACGCGGGGCATCGATGCCGAGCACGTCACCGAGAACGGCGCGGACGGTCTGATCGATCTCTTGTCGGTCGCTCCGCACGGTGCCCCCGGATACGCGCTCTGGTCTGCCGGGCGATTAGTAGCTGTGGGGCGCGCTGCCAAGTGTGGCCTTGGCAGATGATACGGGGCAGCTATCAAGGGGCATGATCGCGCTAGACCCAACGCCCCGTCCAATCGACGCGCTGCCCGCACGCGGTGCGGCGAGCGACGTGGCGCTGATCGATCGGACAGGTGCGCTCGATTTCGCTGGGCTGGAGGCGCTGACAGGCGCTGTCGCCGCATGGCTTGCAGGGCAACGCCTCCCACCGCGCGCGCGCGTGGGCACCTGGCTGCCCAAGACGCGGCTTGCCTGCGTCATGCCGCTCGCCGCGGCGCGGGCCGGGCTGGTCCACGTGCCGATCAACCCGTTGCTCAAGCGCGCCCAGGTCGCCCATATCCTCGCTGATAGCAGCGCGTCGTTGCTGCTGACGCAAGAGGCACGTGGCGCAACGCTCGACGCCGGCGATCTGCCGCCGGGATGCCGCATGACGATCGATGCTGAGGTAAGCACCCACGGCAACGTCATGCCGCCATCCAGAGCCGATCCGGCGGATCTCGCCGCAATCGTCTACACCTCCGGATCGACCGGTCGGCCGAAGGGCGTGATGCTGAGCCATGCCAATCTGTGGCTCGGCGCGATTTCGGTGGCGCATTACTTGAAGCTCGAGGCGAATGACCGCGTGCTCGGGGTGTTGCCGTTGAGCTTCGACTATGGACAAAATCAGCTCTTTTCGACTTGGGCGGCGGGCGCCAGCGTCACGCCGCTCGACTATTTGACCGCGCGCGATGTCGTCAAAGCCGTCGAGCGTTACGGCGTGACGACGCTGGCGGGAATCCCGCCGCTGTGGATGCAATTGCTCGAAACGGACTGGCCCGTCGGAACCGCCGCCAGGCTGAAACGCCTGACAAACTCGGGCGGGGCGCTCACTCCGGGTTTGGTGCGGGGGTTGCGAAACCGCTTCCCGAACGCTGATCTCTACGCGATGTACGGGATTACGGAAGCATTTCGCTCGACCTATCTCGACCCGGCGCTGATCGACTCCCATTCCGACGCCATGGGCAAGGCGATCCCATTCGCCGAGGTAATGATCGTCCGCGCCGATGGCACGCGCGCCGCGCCGGGCGAGCCGGGCGAACTTGTCCATGCCGGACCGCTTGTGTCGCAGGGATATTGGCAGGACACATCCCGGATGGCGGAGCGCTTCCGCCCGGCACCGGCTTTTTCCATGATGGGCGGCACAGCGGTTTTTTCAGGTGACATCGCGGTGGCAGGGGAAGACGGCCTGATGCGGTTTGTCGGACGTTCGGACGAAATGATAAAATCTTCCGGTAATCGCATCAGTCCAAATGAAATAGAGGAAACAATCGTTGCCGGAGACGAAACGCCGGAGGCGGTCGCGATGGGTATTCCCGATGCGCGATTGGGGCAGGCGATTCTCGTCGTCGCGCGAGGCGACGGGTCGCGTGAGGCTGATCTCCGCGCGCGATTGCAACGCGAATT
>JBDSKT010000285.1:0-3419 GCA_039916765.1 Sphingomonas sp. | reverse complement strand
CTCACCGCCATCCTGTTCATTTCGCGTTGGCTTGCGGGAGACGCCGCCGACCGAACGCGGCAACGCTTGGCATTGTGTTTTGCGCTCGGCCTTCTGTCGCAAATGACCATGCTGTTCGGTTGCGTCGCCTTGGTTGGCTGGGCGTTCTTCACCCTCGCTCGACGCAACACGCCCCTCGCCGCCGCTAAGCAAACCCTGACCCTTTTCACGCCCGCACTGATCACCCTTCTGGTGGTGCTCGGTGTGATCGCGGGGGCGGCTTATGCTAGCCCGACCGGCTTCCAGTTCGGCGATTACAGGCCGTTCGCGATGCTGTTATTCCTGCACGGCATCATCGAGATGCTCGGCTACACCATTGGCTGGCCTGTCGTGACGCTGTGGCTGATCCCCGGCGTGGCCATCCTCGTCTTGCTCGCGCGCCGCGCGGGGGCGACTCATGTCGCTTTCTACGGGCTAGCCATCGTGGCTTTTCCAGTGACGCTGGCTGTTTTGCACGCCGGCAATCCCGGCCACCCGCGCTACTACCTCGTTGCTTCCATCGCCCTGCTGCTTTTGATAGCCGAAGCGATTGGCACGATGCTGGCGCGTCGAGGCTGGCAGGGCGTCGTTGCCGCGGTCGGTCTGGCTGCCATGTTGATCGGTTATTCATGGCAGGATGCCGTGCTGATCGAAAACCAGCGCGGCGACCCGGACCCCGCGATCGCGGCGATGAAGGCGCGTGCGCCTGGCGGAACCGCCGTGTTGCTCGATCGTTCGACCGGTCTGGCGATGCTCAACGCCGCCGCCGCGCATTATCAATATCCGCTGGCCGTCGTCGAAACGGGCTGTGCAGCGACACGCTTCCTGTTCGTCGATCGTTTCAAGGGCGAGGGGTTCGAGGCGCGGCCAATGCGCTGCGGCGGGCTGTACCACCCCATTGCCCGCGCCTGGTCGCGAGGCCTGTCTGGAACGCACTGGACTTTGTACGAACGCCAGCCCTAGCAAGGGTTCATGTTTCTCAACTTCCTCAATGAACTGCGCGCCGCCGGCATTCCGGCGAGCATGAAGGAGCACCTCGTCCTGCTCGAGGCGCTCGACCGCGAGGTGATCGAGCGCACACCGGAGGATTTCTACTACCTTTCGCGCGCCGTGTACGTGAAGGACGAGGGGCTGCTCGACCGGTTCGACCAGGTCTTCGCCAAGGTCTTCAAGGGGATCGCCACGAGCTTCGGGCAGACGACCGCGGAAATTCCCGAAGAATGGTTGCGCGCCATCGCCGAGAAATTCCTCACCCCCGAAGAGATGGAGGCGATCAAGTCGCTCGGTTCGTGGGACGAGATCATGGAGACGCTGAAGCAGCGACTTGGGGAGCAGCAAGGGCGACATCAGGGGGGCAACAAGTGGATCGGCACCGGCGGCACGTCGCCCTATGGAAATAGCGGCTACAACCCGGAAGGCGTGCGCATCGGCGGCGAAAGCACGCACAAGCGCGCGTTGAAAGTGTGGGATCAACGCGCATTCAAGAATCTCGACAACACCAAGGAACTCGGCACCCGCAACATCAAGATCGCGCTGCGCCGCCTACGCCGTTTCGCGCGCGAGGGGGCGGCGGACGAACTTGATATCGACGCGACGATCGACGGCACCGCGCGGCAAGGTTGGCTAGACGTGGTGATGCGGCCCGAGCGGCACAATGCGGTGAAGATGCTGCTGTTCTTGGACGTCGGCGGCTCGATGGACCCGTTCGTCAAGCTTTGCGAAGAGTTGTTCAGCGCGGCGACGGCGGAGTTCAAAAACCTCGAATTCTTCTATTTTCACAACTGCCCGTACGAGGGCGTGTGGAAGGACAACCGAAGGCGCTTCACCGAGCGAACGCCGATGTGGGACGTGCTCCACACGTTCGGGCACGACTACAAGCTGGTGTTCGTCGGAGATGCGTCGATGAGCCCGTACGAAATCGCCCACCCCGGTGGATCGGTCGAGCATTTCAACGAGGAATCGGGCGCGGTGTGGCTTCACCGCATGACCACGACCTATCCGGCAGCGGTGTGGCTCAACCCTATGCCGAAGCAGCAATGGGGCTATTCGCAATCAGTTGGGATGATCCGCGAATTAATGAACGATCGAATGTACCCGCTAAGCTTGGCGGGGTTGGACGACGCGATGCGCGAGCTGACGCGCAAGCGTTAATATTGCCTAGGCGGTAAGCGCTTCGAGCTTTGCCTGAAACGTCCGCGCCAATGCCAGTCGCCGCTCGCGAGCTTCCGAGGTCAACGCCGTCCGCGCCGCAGCCTGCTCCTGCACGACTCGCCGTGCATAGAAATGAAGGTTAGATTCCACTTTTCGTCCCCGCCCCGCGACACCCCTGTCGCGATTGGGCATGCGACAAAAACGTGACGGATCATAAGGCTTTGGGACGGGTTGGCGCGTTGTTGCGGCAAAGCGCGCCGAATCCGCTCAATAGAGCAGATGTGGGCGCCGAATCGCTTCCCAAGCCTGTTCGTCCCGAAGCGTGACAGCGTCGAGGTCGATCGGCCCCGCGGCGGGATCGTCGATCCACTCGCGCAACCCGGGGCCGCCATTGATTACGTCGATCGCGAGCTTGTCGAACACGTATTCGTAGGGGAAATCGCGCCACAAATCATAATCGGCGTAGAGCGACCGGATCGCCTTGAAGCCGAGCGCCTGGATCCGCCAGGGCCGGAAGGCGGCATGGTCGTAAGACGGGCCTTCCGCATGGATGAAGACACCACTGCACAGCTTTCCGGCGTGCTTGTGGAAGGTCGGTTGAAACCACACGTCACGCAGCGTGCAGCCCGCCAGCCAGTCCGGCGAGAGGCGGCGCATCTCGGCGATTATCGCCCTGGCGTCGATGTCGGGCGCTCCGAACAGCTCGAGCGGACGCGTCGTGCCGCGCCCTTCGGACAGGTTGGTGCCCTCCAGCATCACTGTCCCGGCATAGGCACGCGCCATATTGACGTTGGCCGCGTTCGGGCTCGGGTTGATCCACGGCCGCTCGGGCGGCCAGCCGAAGCTCGGGCCAGCGTCGGGTGCCCAGCCTTCCATCGCGATCACGCGGTAATCCACATCGAGACCGAAATGTTCGATGAACCAATGACCCATCTCGCCCAGGGTCATGCCATGGCGCATCGGCATCGGCCCGGCGCCGACGAAGCTTTCCCAACCGGGCAGCAGGGTCAGTCCCTCGACCGGACGCCCGGCGGGGTTGGGCCGATCGAGCACCCACACGGACTTGCCGTGTTCGGCCGCAGCATCGAGCACGTAGAGCAAGGTCGTGACGAAGGTGTAGATGCGGCACCCGACGTCCTGCAGGTCGATCATGATCGTGTCGAACGTGCCCATCGACTGACCCGTCGGACGGCGCACCTCGCCATACAGGCTGAATACGGGGATATTGTATTGCGGGTCCGTGAAGTCGG
>JBDSKT010000284.1:0-7208 GCA_039916765.1 Sphingomonas sp. | reverse complement strand
AATCACTCGACGGCCGATCGATGAGCGTACCGGACATCTTATCGACCCAGTCGCGCGCCTCGATCGCATAGCTGGCGCCGAACAGGCGCGAAAGACCCTCATGCGCCACTGGTATGTGGAGATTGTCCGAATAATTGTCCCCGACGTTCTTCCAATTCACCGCCCGCGGGCGCTCCCGTACCGGGCTCAGCGTGCGCAGTTCGGGGAAACGATACGGCGCGATCTCATCGACATAAGGCGCCATCATTTCCGCGACCGACGGGCCGCCGTCATCGTCCAGCCGGACGAAGACAAAACCGTTCCAGGTATCACATGCGATCGACGCGAGCCCGCTTTTGCCCATATCGAGCGCAGGATAATCGCCGCGCATCGGGACACCTGTCAGGCGACCTTCGAGGTCATACGTCCAAGCGTGGTACGGGCAGACGATCTTGCGCGCGCATCCCGCCGGCCCCTCGACCAGCCGCATCGCGCGGTGGCGACAGACGTTGGCGAACGCTCGGACCTTTCCATCGGTAGCACGAACGACCATGACGCTCTCGCCCAGATAGTCGATCGTACGATAGTCGCCCGGCCGACCAAGATCAGATATGTGGCACACGATCTGCCACGAAGGGCGGATCACGCGGGCCATTTCCACCGCGAAAAAATCGGGATCGGTATAAAGCCAGCCAGGAAGGCTCCAGTCCGCGTCTGGGTCGAGCCCCGCGTCACGCGTGGCCGATGCCGCTGCTCCGGCGACGGGTCGTCTCGTCGTGGTCGCGTCCATGGCGGTTGGAGTAACCGCCAAGCGCGGCACGTCAACCTTGTGGCAAGCCTGCTGCAGGCTCTATAGGGATTCCCGGATCCGTTACTACGAGAGACACACCATGATCGCCGCCCTGCTCCTGGTGCTGGCCGCGCCGCAAACCCCGACGCCGTTGCCGACATGCGGCGCGACTCCCGCGGCGCTGCCTGCCGATCTCGCCGGTTGGATACACGGCCGCTCGCTGACCGCTGCCGCCAAGTCGCGAAACGTCGATTCGGTGACGCTACAGCCGGGCGTACGCGCGGATGTCGCGCTGCTCGCCTCTTCGCAAGTGGCCTATGCGTTCGCGCCGCAAAAGGCGTCGGTGCCGGGCAGTTTTGGCGGCATGCTCGGTATCGCGGCAACGCATGCGGGGACGTACCGTATCGCCCTGGGTTCGACGGCTTGGGTGAATGTCGTCGGGGTCGGCGGCAAGCCGCTGGCCGCCGTGGCGCACACACACGGGCCAGATTGCACCGGCGTGCGCAAGATCGTCGATTTTGCGCTCCAACGAGGCAGCTATATCGTCCAGATCGAGGGGAGCAGCGCGCCGACGATCGGCGTGATGGTCGTCGCCAAGGCCTGATGCCGCTTTTAGCCCGAAGCGCTCGGCGCGCGACATGGTGAAGGTCCACCCCTTCTGGTCGATCCATAGTCACGGATTGGTCCGCGCCGGCGCCTGCACACCGCGCGCGACAGTCGGCGATCCCGCCACCAATGGCGCCGAGACGATCGCGCTGGCCAAACAAGGGCACAAGAACGGCGCCGACCTGCTGGTTTTCCCGGAACTGAACCTCAGTTCCTATGCCATCGACGATTTGCATTTGCAGGACGCGCTGCAATCCGCGACGGCGGCTGCGCTGGCAAGAATGGTGACGGCCAGCAAGAAGCTACGCCCCGTGCTGGTGGTCGGCGCGGCAATCCCGCGCAATGGGCGGCTTTACAATTGTGCCGTGGCGATCGCACGTGGCCGTGTCCTTGGCGTGGTGCCTAAGACGTACCTTCCCAACTACCGCGAATATTATGAGAAACGCTGGTTCGCGAGCGGCGCGGGCCTGGCAGGCCTCGACATCGAGATTGCCGGGCAGACCGCGCCTTTTGGCACGGACCTGATCTTCGCTGCCAGCGACCTGCCCGATTTCATCTTCCATGCTGAAATCTGCGAGGATTTCTGGGCTCCCCTCCCCCCATCGACCGCAGGCGCTCTCGCTGGAGCGCTGATCTGCTGCAACCTGTCGGCGTCGAATATCACGATCGGCAAGGCGCGAGAGCGGGCGATGCTGTGCGCGTCGCAGAGCGCGCGGGCGATCTGCGGTTATGTGTTCGCCGCCGCCGGGCCTGGCGAAAGCACGACCGACATGGCGTGGGACGGCCAGGGCACGATCCACGAGTTTGGCGAGCTACTGGCCGAATCGACGCGCTTCGGCGCCGACGCCGAAATTACCTATGCCGATATTGATGCCGGCCGGTTGCGGCAGGAGCGGATGCGCACCGGCACGTTCCAGGACACCGCCGCGCTAACCCACCATCCGGAAACGCGCTTTCGCCGCGTCATCTTCGAACATCGGCCCGATTTCCGCGATCTAGGTCTGGTACGCGACGTTCGCCGCTTTCCCTTCGTGCCCAACACGGCCGAAAAACTCGACGCCGATTGCTACGAGGCATTCAACATCCAGGTCGAGGGGCTGATCAAACGGTTCGTCGCATCGAGAGCCGAACGCCTGGTGATCGGCGTTTCGGGCGGGCTCGACTCGACCCATGCACTTATTGTTGCGGCCAAGGCACTCGACCGGCTGAAGCTACCCCGCAAGCGTCTCCTCGCATTCACGATGCCCGGCTTCGCGACCGGAGACGCGACCAAGGCCAACGCTTGGGCGCTGATGCGCGCGCTCGGTGTCGATGGCGACGAACTCGACATTCGTCCGGCAGCGACGCAGATGCTGCGCGACATCGACCACCCCTTCGCGACGGGTGAGCCGGTCTACGACGTGACGTTCGAGAATGTGCAAGCCGGCCTGCGCACCGATTATCTGTTCCGCATCGCCAATCAGCGACGCGGCATGGTCGTCGGTACGGGCGACTTGAGCGAACTGGCGCTCGGCTGGTGCACCTACGGCGTTGGCGACCAGATGAGCCATTATGCTGTCAATGCGGGCGTACCAAAGACCCTGATCCAATTCTTGATCCGCTGGTGCATCCGAACGGATCAGTATGACGGGGAAACCGACGAGATATTGTCCGCGATCCTCGCGACCGAGATTTCGCCCGAACTGGTCCCGGCAGGCGCCGATGGCACGATCCAGAGCACCGAATCGCGCATCGGGCCATATTCGCTCAACGACTTCTTCCTGCATCATATCGCGCGCCATGGCATGGCGCCGTCAAAGGTCGCCTTTCTTGCGCTGCACGCCTGGGGCGACATGGAGGCAGGGCGCTGGCCCCGCGACTTCCCCGCAAGCGCGCGGCAAGCCTACGATCTCGATACGATCAAGGAGTGGCTGGAGAAATTTCTCGATCGTTTTTTCGCTACGAGCCAGTTCAAGCGCTCGGCGATTCCCAACGGTCCAAAGGTTTCCGGAAGAGGCGCGCTTTCGCCCCGCGCGGATTGGCGCGCGCCATCGGACGGTGTCGCGACGCCTTGGCTCGACGAACTGGCGCGCAACCTACCCTAGGTCGATTTACTTTCGCGCCTTGCGCGCTGCATAGCGCGAGTCCCGCGCGGCCTTGGCGTCCAGCAGTGACTGCTTGGTGCGGTCGGCGGCGGCGTTCTTCTCGCGCTCAGCGGCTTCCACGCGTTCTTTCGCTTCGCGTTCCGCCGCCTCGGCCTTCGCAATCTTATCGAGCCGCAGCTGCTCCTGTTCGGCCTTCTTGGCGGCGCGGCGTTCAGTCTCCGCCGTTTCCTTGGCCTCACGCCGTGCCGCACGCTCCGCGGCTATCGCCGGATCGACCACCGGCTTCGTCTTCAGCTTCTCGAGCGCCCGCTGCTTGGCCTGCGCCGAAAGCGCCGCGCGATCTTGAAAAGTAGGTTCTTTATAAGCCATCGATGCTCGTCTCTATGTCGCCGCTACGCGGCGCTGACAGGTGGCGGAGAGGGTGGGATTCGAACCCACGGTACCCGTAAAGGCACAACGGTTTTCGAGACCGTCCCAATCGACCACTCTGGCACCTCTCCGCGAGGGGATTTCTGCGGCATCCCACGCCTGAAACGGCGAGGCTGCTGGTCGAATGAGCGGGCGCCTCTAACGCAATCCACACAGCCGGGCAAGCGGCGCGCGTACCTCCATGCTTGTGCGACGCAAAACAGTGATTAGATTGACGCAATGTCCCGCAGCCATATCCCCACCCTTCCCTCTGATTCCGCAATCGTGATGCCATCGGTCGCCACCGCGCGCTTCGCAATCGGCGATGTGGTGCGCCACCGCATGTTCGATTTTCGTGGCGTGATCTTCGATGTGGACCCGGTCTTCGCCAACAGCGACGACTGGTATGAGGCAATTCCCGAAGGGATTCGCCCGCGCAAGGATCAACCCTTTTACCACCTGCTGGCGGAAAATATGGAATCGAGTTACGTCGCCTATGTCAGTCAGCAGAACCTGCTGCCTGATGACACCGACGAGCCAATCGATCATCCGGCGATATCGGGATTGTTCGACGACTTTGCCGACGGTCGTTATGAATTGCGCCGCGAACACCGGCACTGAGCGCCGACATCGCTGCCGACAGGCGGTTGACAGAATCGCTCGTCTCCCTTAGCTCGCCCCTTCTTCCCGCCCGGCGTGCCGGCGCGGGCATATGCTTTTGGAAAGTGATAAGGGCCATGTTCGCAATCGTGCGCACGGGCGGCAAGCAATATCGCGTCGCCGCCGGAGATAAGATCGTCGTCGATAAGATCGACGGTGACGCTGGCGCGAGCGTGACGCTCGGCGACGTATTGTTGGCGGGCGAAGGCTCGGAGCTGAAATCGGTCTCGGGCTTGACGGTCGGCGCGGAAATCGTCGCGCAGGCGAAGGGTGACAAGGTCATCGTCTTCAAGAAGCGCCGTCGTCACAACTATCGCCGCCGCAACGGCCATCGCCAGTTGCATACGATCCTGAAGATCGTATCGATCGGTTCCGCCGAAAAGAAAGCAACGCCGAAGAAGGCCGACGAGCCGAAGGTGGAGGCAGCACCGGCGACGGAAACCGCCGCCCCTGCGCCCAAGAAAGCTGCCGCGAAGAAGCCGGCTGCCCCCAAGGCCGAAGCATAAGAACGCCAAGAGACGCACGGAGTAGTTCGAGATGGCACATAAGAAAGCAGGCGGTTCGTCGCGTAACGGTCGGGATTCGGCCGGTCGTCGCCTCGGCGTGAAAAAGTTCGGCGGCGAAGCCGTGCTCGCTGGCAACATCCTCGTGCGTCAGCGCGGGACCAAATTCTATCCGGGCCGCAACGTCGGCATCGGCAAGGACCATACCCTGTTTGCGCTTATCGAGGGCCGCGTTGCCTTCCACGAGGGCAAGCTCGGCCGAAAGTTCTGTTCGGTGGACATGATTACGCAAGCCGCCGAATAACATCGGGTAACCAGCAGGGTTGCCCACCAGGGTGACCCGGGACCTCGCAAGAGGACCGAACAAGGGAGACGGGTCGCCCCGGCTCCCTTTTTTCTTGCTCCCTCCCCTTTGCGCTGTCGCGTGGCCGTCATGGCGCCATGCGAACGGCGCAGCACGACGAGGAGAGTATCGATGTTCGCCCGAACACACAGATTGACGTTGCGGCCGTACTGGCCGGAGGATGCAGCGCAGTTGACGGCAGCGATCGCACACGAGGAGGTAGCGATTCGCCTCGCCCGGCTGCCTTGGCCCTATGGCGCGGAGGACGCAGCCGTATTCGTGTCCGCGCGCCGCGCGATCGATACGCCGGTGTTCGCGGTGCTGAGCCATGAGAGCGATTATCCACGTATCGTCGGTGGGATTGGCTTCCACCGCGATGGCGATGACTATATGCTCGGCTATTGGCTAACCCCGTCGGTGTGGGGACGCGGCTATGCCACCGAAGCGGCGGCTGCGGTGATCGCGGTTGCGCAGCACGCGCTGGGGCTGAAGCGCGTCCATGCCGCGCATTTCACCGACAATCCGGCATCCGGGCGCGTCCTGCGCAAGCTCGGGTTTCGGGAGGTCGAGCGCAGGTTTCGGCCTGGCCTGGTCCGTAACGAAGACGTGGCTGCCGTCGAGATGGTGCTCGACCTGGACGAACCAGTCCGAATGCCATTGGCGGCGGCGGCGTAATGGCGCTCGTCTGATTGATTTCGCGAGCGATTCCGTCGAGAGATAAGGGCATGTCCGTCACTCCCCTTGCCGTCCGCCGCCGCCTATCCCCCGAGGAATCGCGCGACGCTGCCCTCGAGGCGGCGCGCGCACTCCTTGTCGAGCTCGGTCCGCAAGCGGTGACGCTCAAGGCGGTATCGGCGCGGATCGGCCGCACGCATGCCAATCTGCTTCACCATTTCGGCTCGGCGGCTGGACTGCAAAAGGCGCTGATCGAACGGATGGCGGCGTTCATCACGACGACGATCCGCGAGGCGGTGCTGCGCCAGCGCCAAGGCGAGCAGAACCCGCGCGAGGTGGTCGATCTCGCCTTCGACGCGTTCGACACCGGCGGCGCGGGGGCGCTGGCGAGTTGGATGATCCTGTCGGGCAACGAGGATGCGCTCGACCCGATCTTGCAGGCGATCCATGATCTGGTCGACGAGCTGGCCGAAGGGCATTCGAGCGACGAGCTACCGATCGCCGACGAGACGCTGCAACTGGTCATCATGGCGCTCGGCGACGCGCTGTTCGGCGCGCCGCTGACCCGCGTGCTCGGCTTGCCGCGTGAGCGGGCGCGCGAGCTGGCGTATCAGGCGCTGCTGACCGGACGGCATGGTGGGTGATCTGTCGGCGCGCGGCATGGCGACGGCGCGACGGCCGGGCGGACGCCGGGTCGCTTTAGCTGCGCTAAACCGCTAAGCGCCTCCCCATGCATTTTCTCGACCAAGCAAAGATCTTCGTCCGCTCGGGCGCGGGCGGCCCCGGGGCCGTCAGTTTTCGGCGCGAAAAGTTCATCGAATATGGCGGCCCCGACGGCGGCAATGGCGGCAAGGGCGGCGATGTCGTGTTCGAGGCGGTGGCCGGGCTGAACACTCTGATCGACTTTCGCTACACCCAGCATTTTCGCGCGCCCCGCGGGCATGGCGGGTCGGGCAGCAACTGCACCGGCGCGGGCGGCGACGATCTCGTTATTCAGGTACCGGTCGGCACGCAGATTCTGTCCGAGGACAAAGAGGACGTGCTCGCCGATTTCCTCAAGGCCGGCCAGCGCCAGGTGTTCCTGCGGGGCGGCGACGGCGGGCGCGGCAATGCCAGCTACAAGACCTCGACCAACCGCGCCCCGCGCCAGCACGGCACGG
>JBDSKT010000283.1:0-7753 GCA_039916765.1 Sphingomonas sp. | reverse complement strand
CGCGGCGCGGTTGCTGGACCCGTCAGGCGCCAGTGTCGTGGTGGTGGGCGACGCGGCGAGCTTCGTCGATGAACTCCGCAAGGCCTATCCCAAGCTCGAGGTCATTCCCGCGGACAAGCTTGATCTGGACAGCGCCGCGCTGAAATAGCGCGGTGGCTGGAACCCGTTACGGTAACCAGCAAGTGTTTCGTCGTGAGACAGTGCGAAATCCGTAACGGATTTACACGACATTCCGCGCTATGGCGCAGCGCGCCGGATTTTGCCGGCTGGAGCGAAGCGCGCGTGAAGTCTTGGCGATCGGGAAATGACGGCGCGCGGCTGGGCAAGGTGGCGGCACTCAGCGTCGCGCTCATTTGCGCAGGAGTTTCGGCGCACGCCGCGCTCCGTGCGATCGTCGCGCATGCGGACGGCGCAGTGATGGCAGCACGATCCTCTGGCTTCGAAGCACAGGATCACTTTCCCGGCGCCGCCGAACTCTATGCCGCCCAATTTGCTGATGCGCCGGCGCAGTCCGGGATCGCGGGGGCAACGGGGACGACGATCTTGCCCGACATTCCGTTGCCGCCCGACGCAGCCAATTTCTCCGGTGACAGCAGCATCCACCCGGCGCTGCCCTTCTCGATGCGGGCGGCGACACCGCTGGACCGCGGCCGCGCGCTGCAATGCCTGACCGCGGCGATCTATTACGAAGCGGCGCGAGAACCCGATGCGGGGCAGCAGGCGGTGGCGCAAGTGATCCTCAACCGTGTGCGCCATCCCGCCTTCCCCGCGACGGTGTGCGGCGTGGTGTACCAGGGGTCGGAGCATACCGGCTGCCAGTTCAGCTTCGCCTGCGACGGTGCAAGCGATCGTGCGCCAGACCGCGCATATTGGATCCGCGCCGCCGGCGTCGCGGTAGCGGCACTCAACGGCCGGGTGTTCGCCCCGGTCGGTCTTGCCACGCATTACCACACCTATGCCGTCACCCCGGCCTGGAACCGCAGCCTGGTGATGACGGCGGCAATCGGCGCGCATTTCTTCCACCGCTGGCAGGGCTGGTGGGGAACGCCGGCTGCGTTTCGCCAGCCCTATGTCGGAGGCGAACCCTTTCCCGGACCACATACCCGCGCCGTGTTGCCCGTCGCACTGGCGGTCGCCGCGCCGCTACCGCTTGCGCCGCAGCGTGAGGTAACCGCGCCGCTTGCGGGGATCCAGCCCCGCTATGCCGACAGCGGCAAGCTCCTCGCCGCCATGGCACTTCCCACCCCGGCGATGGGCGGCCAGAGCGACGATTCCCAAATCCTCGACAAATGGAAGGATTCGGGCAAGCCGCTGCGCTGAGCGGCGCCCTATTTCCCGGAACCCAGATATGTGTCGAACCAGGCGACCGTGCGCCGGCGGGCATCGGCGACGTTGGCCGGGTTGCGGAGCCCGTGTCCCTCGTCGGGATAGATCACCAGCGATGTCGGAACGCCCTGGTCCTTCAGTGCGTGCCAATATTCGGTCGATTGGGTCGGCGGCACCTCGATGTCGCGCTCGCCAACGCTAATGAAGGTCGGCGTCCGTGCTTTCTTGATCTGATAGATTGCGGACGGCGCTTCATAAGCTTTGTAATCCTCGTACATCGTCTTGCCGAAAAACGGGAGCATCCACTGGTCGATGCCGTTGATACCGTAATAGCTGATCCAGTTCGATATCCCCGCCGCCGCGACGATCGCCTTGAAGCGGTTGGTCTGGGTATTGGCCCACATCGACATGAAACCGCCATAGCTGCCCCCCATCATGCCGAGCCGGCTCTCGTCGACCGGCGCGACCTTCTCCACCGCATCGATCCCGGCAAGGATGTCGCGCAGGTCGCCGCCACCGAAATCGCGTTTGTTGGCCGCGGTGAACGCCTCGCCCTGACCATAGCTACCGCGCGGGTTGGGATAGAAGACGTAATAGCCCGCAGCGATCAGATCGGCGGTGACGCCGCTTCCCGACGCGACGAATCCGGGCACGCTGGCGGATGACGGACCGCCATGGACGCTCACGACCATCGGATGCTTGACCGCCTGGTCGGCGCCGATCGGCAAGAGCAGCCAGCCCTGGACCGTGAAGCCCTCGTTCTTCCACGTCACACTGCGCGCGGCGACAATCGGCGCCACTGCGTCGTTGTCGTGGGTGATCTGCGTCGGTGCGGTCGCCGGTCCGGCGAAGATGGCGGGCGCGTGGGCGTAATCCTGCACCACGCTCGCCATCGTCCGTCCATCGGCGCTGAACGCGGCCCGTCCGTCGCCAGCGTCGAAGGTCATCGGGCGGCTCCACGTTACCGCGCCCTGCCCTCGCGGATCGAACCGCACGACCGACGAGTCGGGGCCCGACAGGATCACGCCCATCAACCCGCCGCGCGTCCAGGTCAGCGACCGCACCGTCGCCTTGTAGCCCGGCGTCATATCGACCGGCTCGCCGCCTGCGAACGGCACGGTCCACACGTCGCCGCCCACGGGTCCGAAATCGCTCATCAGCCCGCCGATATAGACGACGGTCTTGCCGTCGGGCGACACGCGCGGGAAATTGAGCTGGGTCTTGGGCCTGGCGATGTTGCGCACCGCGCCGGTCGAAGCGTCGATCGAATCGAGGGTCGCGACCCACCAATTGTTGTCGCCGTTACCCAGCGCGCTGGTCGCGACGAAACCCCGCCCGTCTGGCGTCCAGTCATATTCGTAGACGTAACGGTCGGCGGGCGAGATTGGTTTTACGTTGTCCGCCGTGACGGAACCGTGCGCGTCGAACACCGCGATGCGCTGTTCGTCGGCATGCTCCCCGATCTCGCCGACCTGCCGCACGCCGGCCTGGGTCGCGCCCGATTCCTTTGCCGCGCCGACCGTCACGAGTAGCGCGATCCGCCTTCCATCGGGCGAGAAGCGCGGTGTCTGCGCAATGCCGTGGATCGTCGCGACGGTGCGGGTCGTCTTGCCGTCGTTGACCGCCAGCGTGACCGTCCCGGCGGCGTGATCGCGCTGCAGCCACGCGAGCCTGCCGTCGGACGCGAAGGTCGGCGCGGAATAACCGCACGCGCCGCACGGATCGATCGTGCGGACGACCTTGCCGGTCCGCGCGTCGCGGATGACGATCGCTGCCCGCTTTTCGCCGTCATTCTCCACGGCAGCGACGACGTCGCCGTTCGCCGACATCGCCAGCCCGTCATAGCGATGCAGCGGCGCCGCAAAGACGGGGGTAGCGGCGGTGGCGACGAGCAAGGCAGCGGCGAAGGCGGGGCGCATACGGTTTCTCCTGAAACGATGCGCCGGGATAGCATGCGCACCGCCTCCGGCAAGCGCCCCGCGCCCCGGCAACACCCCCGCCTTTCGGGAAGCGTCCCGCGATGCGGATCGCTACTTGTCGGTTCCGTTCGCCTTTCCCCATTGGCGCGCCACGGTGTAGCCGAGATAGCCCGTGCCGAAGAGCGCGTAGAGCGGCTGTGGAATGCCGTTCAGATAGGCATTCATTCCGGTCGCGATGTCGCGCGCCATTTGCGGTTGCGCCGCCGCGATCAACCCCATCGGGATCGACCATAGCAGAAGCGCATACATCACATAGAGGAAGCTGGGCCGCGCGCGACTGGTCCAGGGATCGGCCGATTGCGCCTCGGCCATGATCGCCGAAATCTGCGTCTTCGCCTGCTCCATTTCCTGCGTGCCCTGCAAATCGAGCAGCTTCAGCTTCGCCTCGTCTCGCGCCTTCGGATCGGGAATGATCTTGTCGATCAATCCCGCGATCGGGCCGATGATGCCGTCCAATAACCCCATGATCTTCCACTCTTGTCATGAATTCTCGTCGCGAATGTTCACACTCTTCACACGCTGCACAGTTTTAACCGATGCGGTTGGCGAGCCATCCGTACAGGAACGCCTCGTCCGCCGGGTGCGCCTCGGCGAGCGTCACGTAGAGCGCGCCGCGCAGCGCCTCGATCGCCTTCACCAGCACGGCCTCTCCACCGGGCGTACGCCGCGCGAGAAATGCGTCGAGCGCGCCGAGCGTCGCCGGGCCGCCATGGCCATCGACGATGATATCGGGATAGTCGTGCCCGCCCCTGTTCAGCGCGTTGAGCGCGCGCTGGAGAAAGCTGATCGCGGTCGCCGGGCCCATGTTCACCCCGGTATCGAACAGCTCCGCCGAAACATCCGGCGCGCGCACGGCGATCGCGTCCAATCCTGGTCCCGCCCAGTAGCGCCGGCGATAGATGTCAACCGCTTCGGCTCGCGGCAGCGCGCGCATTTCGCCGCCATATCCGTGTTGCCGCGCAATACGTTCGGTAATGCCCCACCGGGTCTTGCCGCCGTGATCAGCGGGATTGTCGCAATATCCCCCCTCGTGGGCTATCAGGATATCGATCAGGTCGTCCACGTTCATCGCCATTCTCCCTCAGCGACTCGTGATAACCTATATGGTTTCTTGTAGGACAGGCTTTCCGGACGCCGAAGATGGCCTTTTTGTCATGCAACTCCGGCCCCGCGACATCGTTACCTCGCCATCAGGCCAAGGGAGCATCACATGGCGGCACGAAACGCGGTTGTAACCGGCGCTGAATCGGGCATCGGCGCGGCTTGCGCGGCAGCCTTCGGCGCATGCGGCGACAAGGTCGCGGTGCTGTACCATGACGATATCGAGGCCGCGTCGCGTAGCGCCGATGCGGTGCGGACGGCGGGCGGTGAAGCCATGATCGCGCCGTGCGATATCGCCGACGAAGCGTCCGTCGAAGCCGCGTTCGCCGCGGCCGAGCAAGCGCATGGGCCGGCGACGGTGCTGGTCAATTCGGCCGGGCTCAACATGTCGGGCGTGGCCGTGCGCGACATGGCGCTGGCGCAGTGGCAACGGCTGATCGGCACCGACCTAACCGGCGCGTTCCTCGTGTCGCGGCGTTTTGTCAGGGCGTGCGACGGCGCCGGCGCGATCGTGCACATTTCGTCGATCCATGCCGAGGCCGTGCGCGCTGGCGGCGCCGACTATTGCGCGGCGAAGGGCGGCCTTACCCGACTGGTCGAAACGCTCGCGGTGGAGGAGGCGGCGCGCGGCATCCGTGTGAATGCGGTCCAGCCCGGCATGATCCTGACGCCGATGAACGCGCGCGCCGAGAGCGACCCGCTATTCCGCAAAGGGCTGGAGGAGCACATACCCATGGGCCGCGCCGGCACCGCCTCGGAAGTCGCGGCGCTGGTGCGCTGGCTTGCCTCGGACGAAGCGGGATATGTCACCGGGGCGACGTTCAACATCGACGGCGGGCTCTCGTTGCTGGCAGGACTTGGCGCATGACGAACTCGATGAATTTCAACGTGACCGCGCTCGAGCCAGTCACCCTGCACGGCCCGCCGGCGTTGATGGAGCGCGCGCTGATGAGCCCCTATGTCTGGCAGGAGCGAGACGGGCGGCTGGGCATCATGGTGCGAGCGGTCCCCAATGACCTCGATCGTAGCGACACGGGCGTCATCTGGGCCGGATGGAGTGACGACGGGCACGTGTTCTGGATGGACGACCAGCCAGCGATCCTGCCGGGACCCGCGGCGATCGACATCGGCGGCGTGGAGGACCCAACCGTCGTGCCGATGGCGGACGGCAGTTACGTCGTCTATTATACCGGCGTTTGCGCCGACATGGCGCATGGCGAGATGCTTTACGCCGCCGGCCCGGATATCCGTCACCTCGAAAAGCGCGGCGTGGCCCTCGCCTCGACCAAGTCGATGGGCAACACCAAGGAAGCGACGGTCAATCGCACCGCCGACGGGCATTGGCGATTATTCTATGAATATGCCCTCGACAATACGTCACGCATCGGGTTGGCGATCGGCCCGGATGTCGGCGGCCCCTGGAGCGAGGAGCCAACGCCGATCCTGCCGCGTTCCGACAGTTGGGACAATTATCATCTCTCCACCGGCCCGATGCTGATGGACGATCCGGACTGCCCGGTGATGTTCTATAATGGCGCGACGGCCGATGCACGCTGGCGGATCGGCTGGGTCGCCTTCGCGCGCGATTGCATGAGCGTGGTCGCGCGCGGAATAGAACCACTCATCACCCCGCCCCCAGTCGCCGACAGGAGCAGTACGGATATCGCCTTCGCGGCCTCGGTCATCGTGCAGCGCAACGAGATCTGGCTTTACTATTCGCTCGAGGATCGAAAGCTGGCGCGGGCGCGGATCGTCAGAAGCTGACGCATGCGAGCGATGGCACCGACGCCCGGTCCTTGAAACATTTGGTCGGGGCGACAGGATTCGAACCTGCGACCCCCACACCCCCAGTGTTCAGGAGCCTTCCTTTACGCGGCTTGTCGCCGCTTTGCACCGCTGTATAAACCGTTCTAAAACAACACGTTGAATGTCCTTGCGGACTTTCCGGTGATTGCCGTAGCTTTACGTGTAGCCCTTACACTGGTCTTACACGAGGTTTCCGATGCCAAAACTGAAGCTCACCAAGACGAATATCGACCGGGTGCGAAAGCCGGGCACCGGCACGGTCATCTATGTCGATACCGAGACCAAGGGGTTCGGCTTGCGCGTCACAGCGTCGGGCGCTGCCAGCTTCGTCGTGCAGGGCATGATTGCGGGGCAGAGCAAGGAGGCCCGTATCACTATTGGCACCTACGGGGCGTGGACGGTGGACGACGCGCGCCGCCGCGCGGAGGAATACAAGCACCAGTTCGAGGACGGCATAGATCCCCGCGAGGTGAAGAAGCAGGACGAGGCGATGAAGGTGACGCTGCGCCAGGTCGCAGACGCCTATTTCGACCGCCCCGGCCAGCCGCTCCGGGAAAGCACCAAGGCTGAAATGAACCGGCATATCGACAAGGTGTTCGCCAAGTGGGTGGATAAGCCCATTGCGTCCATTACGATTGACGACTGCCGCCAGCGTCACCGGGAAATGTGCGAGAGCGGGATAGACGGTCGCCCTGCGCCCGGTCAGGCGCAAATCTCGCTTGTTACCCTGCGCACGCTCATCAATTTCGCCAACCGCCGCTACCCCCGCGCGGACGGCTCGCCGCTGATCCCGGTCAACCCGGTGAAGGCGATGGCCCACGACAATTGGAAGCCGTTTGAGCCGCGCACGCGCCATGTGGAACTGCCACAGGTGGGGCAGGCTTGGTATGCGTTGGAGGAAATGCGGGTAGCGCCGAAGAACGCGGATGCTCTTGCTGCTATCGACCTCGTCAGGTTCCTGTTCCTGACCGGCGCTCGCCGCAACGAGGGTGGCGCGCTGACGTGGGACCGGGTGCATCTCAACGACGATGACGCCACCCAATGCTGGTGGCACCTGCGCGCGGAGGATAACAAGACCGGCAGCGAGGTGCAGCTTCCGCTATCGTCGCAGGCTGTCGCGCTGCTCGGGGAGCGCCGCAAGCTGGCGGACGAGGCGGAGAAGCTGGGGAAGCCTGTCAGCAAGTTCGTGTTCCCGTCGCGCGCGAAGTGCGGGCACGTCTCCGACACCCGCGCCCCGTTTGAGCAGCTATGCAAGGTCCTCGGGATGGACGGGCTTTCCGCCCACGATCTGCGCCGCACGTTTGTCACGGTCGGTTTCTCCGCCTGCGACGTAGAGCTGTTCAAGATGGAGCTGCTGACGAACCACGTCCCCGACGGCGTCACCGCTCGGCACTACCTCCAGACCTCCCGCCTTCAGTATCTGCATCGTGAGACACAGCGCATCGGCGAGCACATCGAGCGTGAGGGACTGATAGCGCGTGCGAAGGCCACGGGTGGCAACGTGGTAGCGCTGCCGCTGCGAGCATGATGCACCGCAGGGG
>JBDSKT010000282.1:0-2807 GCA_039916765.1 Sphingomonas sp. | reverse complement strand
TATCTCGTGTCACGCCGTCAGCGAAAGAAGGTCGAGATGCTGTTCGCCCACCTCAAACGCATCCTGAAACTGGATCGCTTGCGCCTGCGAGGCCCCAATAGTGCAAGAGACGAGTTCCACCTCGCCGCGTTCCTAGATGTTCCAGCAAATATCGATTCGGGACCGGAGTTTGCAACCGACACATCTCGACCGAGGTTTTAGAAGTGCCTTAACCATACCGCGCTAAGCGCTGAGAATGATGGCACTGTTCCGCAACCTCGGGCGTTACCGCCCGTCCTATTTAATACTTGGCATCACGTTGCTGGCGATGTGTGCGACGGCTGTACTCGGATTGGTGCGGCAGCGCGCGGAATCAGATGCATGGGTGCGCCACACCGTGGCAGTCCAGGCCAAATTGTCGTCGGCGCGGCTGTATCGCCTGCGCGCTGAGATTTTGTTGCGTGACTATGTTCTGACGGATGACGGCGCGGATATCGCGCGCTATCGCGACGCACGTGATCAAGCCGTCCGCGACCTGGCGGCGGTCGCGGCGATGACCACCGACAATCCGCACCAGATTAGCAATTTCGCCGCCGTCCGCCGGCTGATAGTTACGCACGCCACGGCGAGTGAGGCAGCGCTGACGCTGGCCGCAACGGGACGGAGCAAGGAAGCACGAAGGTGGTTCGCCGCCCCCGAACAGCGCAAGTTCGCGGGCGACATCCGTACCGCGCTTGATCGCGTCAACGATGAGGAAGCGCGGCTACTGACGCTGCGTGAGGCAGACTCGCGCAACCTTGAATTCCAGGCGCGGACGATGCTGATCGTCGGGGTCGCACTGATCCTGCTGCTCGGTCTCGTTGTCTGGCGCGACCGGCGCCGCCAGCTTCTCGCACTGCGTGACGCCAATGACGAACTGGCCCGCGATATTGCCAAGCGGCGGGAGGTCGAGGAGCAGCTGCGGCTGCTCGCGACCAACGCGACCGACGCCGTGTTCCGGTTGGGACTCGACGGCCGCTTCCTTTACGCGTCGCCATCGACACTGCAGGTTTTCGGTGTCGATCCGGCGCTGGTCGCCGGCCACCATCTGCTGTTCGGCGTGCATGACGACGATCGCGCGATGCTCCAGCAGACGCTCAATACGATGACGGCGGGCGAACTCGGCCGAACGGTCGTTACCTATCGCACGCAACGGCCCGAAGGCGATACCTGGCGCTGGGTCGAAGCAAGCGTTGGGCTGGTTCGCGACGACGCGGGCGCCCCTGCCGAAATCATTTCCGCAGTCCGCGACATTTCGACGCGTAAGGCGCTCGAGCTCGCGCTCGAGGCGGCGGTGAAAGCCAAATCGCGGTTCCTCGCCAATATGAGCCACGAAATCCGAACGCCAATGAACGGTGTCATCGGCTTTACCGACTTGTTGTTGACGAGCGACCTCGCTCCCGAGCAACGCCGCCAAGCCGAACTCATCGCTGATTCCGGCAAGGCGATGATGCGATTGCTCAACGACATCCTCGATCTGTCCAAGGTCGATGCGGGACAGATGCAGGTCGCCAACGAAGCATTCGACTTGCACCATGCACTGCACGGTTGCGGTCGGCTGGTTGCGCCGGCGCTCGAGCAAAAGGGCTTGGCGCTGGCAGTCGAGATCGCAGAGGACCTGCCGCGGACGGTGTGCGGCGACGGGCTAAGGCTGCGGCAGATCGTGCTCAACCTGCTCGGCAATGCCACCAAGTTTACGTTAGCCGGATCGGTGACGCTCCGGGCCGCGACGGCAGACGCCGCGGGTGGCGGCCGGCTGCTCGTGATTGACGTGATCGACACCGGCATCGGCATCGCGGCCGATCGACAGGACGCCGTGTTCGAGGCGTTCGTTCAGGAGAATGTCGCCACCGCCGGGCGGTTTGGCGGGACCGGGCTCGGTCTGTCGATCAGCGCACGGCTGGCGCAACTGATGGGCGGGATGCTGACGTTCGAAAGCGCGTCGGGGCGAGGCAGCCGGTTCACGCTGAAGCTGCCGCTTCTGGTCGATGAAAATTGCACCGAGTTAGGCGCGCGTCCGGAGCGAGACCGCTTGCGGCCAGTCGTCGCCGAAAATGCCGCGCGCCGCGTGCTGGTGGCGGAGGATCACGATATCAACCAAATGCTGATGACGTCGATGCTCACGCGACTGGGCTGCATAGTCGACATTGCCGAGAACGGCACGCGTGCGGTTGCGATGCCCGCGCCAGTTACGCAGTCGGCGGCAGGCGTTAGCGAGCGCTATCGCCAGCGTAAGGCAGAGACGCTCGAAGCAGTCGATGAGTTGGTTCGGCGCAGCGACTTCAGCCAGGCCGAGCTGGCGAACGTCGCCGACCTCTTACACAAGCTTGCGGGGACGGCGGGCATGTTCGGTGAAGGGGAGCTGGGGAGTTGCGCCCTTGAGATGGAGACCGGGCTAGGTGAATGGCCCATAGACGAGCTCGCTGCTCGGATCATCTCTGCGGCCGAAGCGTTGCGCAAAGCGGCTTAAAGAAGGAATTAGCCTTGGGCAGGATCATCTTGGCCGATGACGACGAGATCGTCGCCGAGCTGGTCAGCGACGCATTCATCGCGGCGGGGCATGCGGTGGGTTGGTTGAAGGACGGTAAGACAGCACTGGAGGTCATTGAGCGCCGGCGTCCCGACCTCGCGATCCTCGACTGCAATATGCCGCAAATGTCTGGGATCCTAGTGCTGCGCGCACTGCGCGAATCGAAGACCTTGTTCGACCTGCCAGTATTGATGCTGACCGGGCGGCAAGGCGGCACCGACGAGCAAATCCTGCGTTACGAAGGCGCCAACGACTATCT
>JBDSKT010000281.1:0-4251 GCA_039916765.1 Sphingomonas sp. | reverse complement strand
CCCACGCTCGCCGAGATCATCACGCTCGCCAAGGCCAAATCGAAGGAAACGGGGCGGACGATCGGCATCTATCCGGAGACCAAGCACCCGACCTATTTCGCGGGCATCGGCCATCCGATGGAGGTGGCGCTGGTCGCCGCGCTCGCGAAAGCGGGGTGGAGCAAGCCCGCTGACCCGGTGTTCATCCAGTCGTTCGAGGTCGATAACCTGGAGTACCTGCACACGCTGACCGGATTGCGGCTGATCCAGCTGATGGATGCCAAGGGCGCGCCCGCCGATGGCGCCGCGCCGAGTTACGCCGCGATGGCGACGCCCGCCGGACTGAAGGGCGTGGCCGATTATGCATGGGGCATCGGCCCCAACAAAGAGATGATCCAAAAGGGAGAAGATGCGCCGTCCGCGCTGGTCCCCGACGCTCATGCGGCAGGCTTGCGCGTCCATCCCTGGACCTTTCGCGCGGAAAACTTCTTTCTGCCGGCCCGGTTTCGCAAAGGGATCAATCCGCGCGGGCGCGGCGATCTCGCGGGGGAGATCGATCGCTATCTCGCGCTCGGCATCGACGGCTTTTTCACCGATTTCCCCCAGATCGGCAGCACGGCGCGCGACGCCGCCAAATGAGGATATTATCCGTGCGCATTGCCCTGATGATCGCGACGACGCTTCCCTTGTTTGCCGGTGGCTGCGTGAGTACCGCCGTCGCGGTGGTCAAGGCGCCATTCCAAGTCGCTGGCAAGGCGATCGACTGGACGACGACCAGCAAATCCGAATCTGATCGAAATTACGGGCGCAAGATGCGCAAGCAGGAAGAGCGCGAAGGCCGCGAGCGGAAGAAGGCGGATAACCAGTGCCGCAAGCACCCCGACGACTGCCAACCCTATGAAGCGCCGCGCTGACCGTCGGCGATGGACGTGCGGATGCGGAGGACGTGCGCGGCCGGCCCGCGGCTTTCCGTCTTGCACCTCGCCACGTGCTGAAGATCTAGTCCTCGCCCGCCAGCACGCCGGCGATCACGCGCAGCACCTGCGGGTTCAGCTGCACGCCCAGATGGCTGCTGCGCACTTCGATGTTGCGGCAATTGGGGTCGTCGGGTGCATGGCAGATCGCGCCTGCGACGAGCCCGTCACTCGCGCTCCAGATCGCCGTCGCGGGTACTGGGAGCGAGCGCGCGATCTCCTCGGTTCGCGCCTTGATCATGGCATCGTCGATCCTGTCGCCGGTCACCCATTCGAACGCGCGCCATACGTTGGTCGCGCGCGGATCTCCCGCAAAGGGCGAGCTGACGGTGATCACTTCTCGCACGTCGTCGGGCATGCGGTGGGCGGCGAGCCTTGCCAGCATTCCGCCAAGACTGACGCCGATCAGCGTCACCGGCGCGCCGCGCTCCTCGCGAAGGGCGCGGATCCGTTCGAACAGGCGCTCGCCTTCGCTGCCCACCGTGCGCATGCCCAGATTGCGCTGCAGGTTCCAGCCCCGCACGAAATAGCCAAGCGCGCGCAAATAGCGGCGCATCAGGAAATTCGACCGATCGCTATTGAACAGGCCCGGCAGCAGCATGATCGGCCGCCCGTCGCCACGCGGCGCATCGGCCAGACCCAGTCCGCCAAACCCGACTCGCGCCATCGTCCATGCGCCGCGCGGCAATTCGGCGGCCCAGAGCAGTTTGGAAGGCGCAGGTGTCGGCATCAGTACCATCCCATGGCGGTTATAGGATACGACGTCCACATTCCTACCCTGGCGCCGGTCCTTCTCAACGCATCGCCTGTCCAGGCGTTGCATGTTTGCAACGCGCTGTAGCCTGGTAACGACATCGACGAGCCCGGTATGCGCGCGGTCACCACAGGCATGGCTTTGTACTTATCGCCGCTCGAAATGGCCGGGTTTTTCGCATCGGTCGCACCGTGCTATGCTGGTGGGATGACCAGTGAAACGCATGTTCTCGATGTTCCGCCGCCCGGCGCTTCGCCCGATTGGACGATCCTGCAGGATTGGGCACACTATACGCACGAGGAACACCACACCTGGGACACGCTGTTCGAGCGCCAGGCCAAATTGCTCCCCGGACGCGCATCCGAGGCTTATCTGCGCGGGCTCGACGTGCTCAAGCTGTCCAAGCCTGGCATCCCCGATTTCGAGGAATTGTCCGATCGGCTGATGAGCCTAACCGGCTGGCAGGTCGTCGCGGTGCCAGGACTGGTGCCGGACGAGGTATTCTTCGATCATATGGCCAATCGCCGTTTCGTCGCGGGCAATTTCATCCGCCGACCGAACCAGCTCGATTATCTGCAGGAGCCGGACGTATTCCACGACGTGTTTGGCCACGTTCCAATGCTCGCGGACCCGGTATTTGCCGATTATCTCGCCGCATATGGCCGCGGCGGACAGCGTGCCTTGGGGCTGGATGCGCTCAAATATCTCGGGCGCCTCTATTGGTACACGGTCGAATTCGGATTGATTGCCGAGCCCGAAGGATTACGGATCTATGGATCCGGCATCGTCTCGAGCTATGCCGAAAGCCAATTCGCGCTCGACGATGCCAGCCCCAACCGCATTGCCTTCGACCTCAAGCGAGTCATGCGCACCGAATACCGTATCGACGATTTCCAGAGGAACTACTTCGTCATTCCCAGCTTCGATGAACTGCTGCGCGTGACGGTAGAAACCGATTTCGCGCCGCTTTATGCGCAGATGGTGGGTGAGCCGGACATCAGGATCGCGGCGGTCGAGCCGGGCGACGCGGTCATCACGCGCGGTACGCATGCGTATGCGCGCGCCAAGGGACCGGCGATCCTAGCCTGACCTACCAGCTGCCGAAGCCGGGTGCCTGCGTGTCGCCCGATCCGGCGCGAAGGGGGCGTACGCGGCCTGGACGCGCGCGCAAGCGTAGCCGCAGGATCGCCCAGTCGCCGAGGGTCCGCCGCGCGATGACGCGGAAACCCGCCGCGCGATAGGCTCGAGACACCGCCTCCACTTGACTGTCGAGCAAACCGGCAAGGAGCAATTGGGTGCCGGGCGCCGCAATCGCGGCAATGTCGTACGCCAGCGCGATCAGCGGGCCGGCGAGGATGTTGGCGACGATCAAGTCGTACGGCGCACGGCGCTGCACCGCTTCGGCATCGGTCCCGTCAGCGACCGAGAGCGCGAGGCGCCCCTGGCGCTGGCCCAGCGTCACCGCGTTGGTTGCGGCATTCTCGGCGGTCACCTCGATCGAGACCGGATCGATGTCGGTCGCGGTGGCATATGCTCGCGGCCACAGGTGTAGCGCCGCGAAGGCCAGCAGGCCGGTGCCGGTGCCGAGGTCGATGAAATTGTCGATCCGCGCGCCGCTCGCCTTTATCGCATCCAGCGCGAGCAGACAGCCGGTCGTGGTTTCGTGATGCCCGGTACCGAACGCGCGGCTTGCCGGAATGACGAAACCGTGCGCGCCGGGTGGGACCGGCAGGGCGTCGGTCGAAACGAAGAAGCGCCCCGCGCGCAACGGTTCGAGCCCCGCTTGGCTCACCGTCAACCAGTCCTGGTCGGCAATTCGCTCCGGCTGGAATGCCTGGCCCGTCGAACTCGGCACCAGCGCGCTTATCGCGACGATGGTCGCCGCATCGGGCTTCGCCTCGAAATAAGCGTCGAGACGCCAGCGGTCGGGATCGTCGGGAACGTCCTCGCTGGTGATCAGCACCGGCGGCGGATCGAGCGCGGCGAGGGCGTCGAAATCGACCTCGATCGCCTCGGCCTCGGCGCGGGTGCAGGGCAGGGTCAGCTTCCAGCTGGTCACCGGACGTAGCTCGCTCCGTTGATATCGATCACCGCGCCGGTCATCGACGGCGGCGCGTCAAGCGCCAGGAAACGGGCGGCCTCGGCCACTTCCTCCGGCGCGGCAACCCGGCCGAGCGGAATATCGGCGAGAAGCTTGTCGCCGCCTCGACTGGCGAGATAATCTTCGGCCATTCCGGTCATGGTGAATCCGGGGCAAATCGCAAAGGCGAGAATGCCGTCGCGCGCATAGCCCCGCGCGATCGTCTTGGTCATGGCGACCATCCCCGCCTTGGATGCGGCGTAATGCCAATGCGCGGGCGAATCGCCGCGATAGGCGGCGCGGCTGGCGATGTTGACGATGCGGCCGCCCGATCCTTTCTGCTGCCAATGCAATACGGCAAGGCGGCACAATTCGGCGGCGGCGGTGAGATTGATCCGCATCGTCCGTTCCCAGCCGGCCAGCCAATCGGCGCGCTCGCCATCAAGCGGGTTGGCCTCGAAAAT
>JBDSKT010000280.1:0-3297 GCA_039916765.1 Sphingomonas sp. | reverse complement strand
CGATTGAGCGCATTGCCGAACGCGTCGGGTGCGAGGCGATCGCACCAGATCTCATCGCCGGCGCGGTAATCGCCGATCCCCGCGACGACGGTAATCGCGACGAGCCCCGGCGCGGGGCGGGGCGGGGCGACGTTGCTCGCGTGGCGCGGCGCGTGGACGCCGTCGCCGTCGAGCCGCGCGGCCACCGGCACCTCCGCCTGATCGGGCAACCGCACCAGATCGGCCGCGGCGACCCCCAGCGCCTCGGCGATGCGGTTGAGCCAGCCGATCGAGACGGTGCGGGTGCCGGTCTCGAGCCGGCCGATCGTCTGCGCCGTGGTGGGCGGCACGCAGCGCCGGGCAACATCGTCAAGCGTGAGGCCCTTGGCGCGACGGACTTCGCGGATCGCGGTGATCATCGGTGCGGTTCCTAACCAGATCGGTTTTTCGCTGTCCTACAAAGCGGCCGTTATGGCAAGTGCTTCGCGACTCGAACGATAGAGGGGCGGAAAAACGGTGCGCGAGCTGGTCGAGCGGGAGATGGATGGGAACGGCGTGGTGTCGGCGCGACCGGCGAAGGGTGCGCGGCGCCGCAGCGTGACGGTCAATTTGGCCGAGTCGCCGCTCGGCTGCCTGCGGTCGCGCGGGCTGGTCGATGCGCGGCAGTTCGAGGCGGGCGAGCGGCTGCGCGGCGATTACGAGCGTGCGTCGCTCGCGCCGCGCGTGACGATTCGTTGGGACGGCGCACGGGTCGATGGCGGCGGTCACGGAGCGCTCGACCCGGCGACGGCGCAGATCGCCGCCAAGCAGCGCTTCGACGCGGCGACGGGGGCGGTCGGGCGGGGGCTGGGCGACGTGCTGTGGCGGGTGGTGTGCGCTGGCGAAGGCCTGCCCGTCGCCGAGCGCGCGCTTGGCTGGCCGGCGCGATCGGGCAAATTGGTGCTGGGCCTCGCGCTCGACCGGCTGGCGGATCATTACGGGCTGAAATGAGCGGGGTGACGCGGCCCGCGATGAGGGAGTAGACGGGTCGCCATGCGCATCGGCTTCGTCAAATGCCACGGCTCGGGCAACGACTTTCCACTGGTCGATGCGCGCGCCATCGACCTGCCGGATGCCGACTGGTCGCAGGTGGCGCGCGCGCTGGCGGACCGGTGCGGGCCGGTCGGCGGCGACGGCCTGTTGCTGCTGACGCCGGGCGACCAGGACCACGCCTTTGGCTACCGCATGTTCAACCCCGACGGGTCCGAGGCGGAGACCTGCCTCAACGGGCTGCGCTGCGCCGCGCGGCTCGGGTTCGAGCTGCTCGGCATCGAGCGCGGGGCGGTGCGGCTGAACACGTCCACCGTGGCGGTGGAGCGCGACGCCGAGCTGGCGCCGGGCGTCGCGGCTATCCGCGAGACGGCAGGGCCGGCGGACCTCGACGCGCGGCGCTGGCTGCACGCTGAGGGCGCGCGCGAACTGGTCGATCGGCCGATCGCGATGCTGGCGAGCGGCCGCGCCTTTACGGCGGTTGCCATACCCAACCCGCATCTCGTCACGTTCGTCGATACGATCGACGAGGCCGACCTGGTGGCGATCGGCCGGCGGTGCGAGGCGGCGCCTGACTGGCTGCCCGCGCGAGCGAACGTTTCGTTCGTGGAACGACGCGATTCGACGACATTGTTCGTACGGACGTTCGAGCGTGGGGCGGGGCTGACCGAAAGCTGCGGCAGCGCGATGGCGTCGTCGGCATTCGTCGCGTGCCTGACCGGGCGAACCGATTTCGACCGCGACCTGACGGTGCTCAATGCCGGCGGGCTGGTGCGCGCACGCGCCGCGAGCGACGGCATGGTCAGCCTGTCGGGCAACGCCACCTTCGAATGGGAGGGTTCGGCCGAAATCGACCTGGCGCGCGGCCTTGCCGGCGACGTGGAGGTGACCCGACATCACAATACCGAAATCGCCGCCTGGGCGCGGCTGATCGACGCCATCGCCATCCCCGCGCCGGTTCGCGCGCGCGGTTAACCCCGGTCGTCGCGCGATGCGGGGAGCCGGACGGCGTGGTTGGCGTGGCACATACAGCCGGCAATGAACGGTGCGCCCCATATTGGAAGACGCCACTCCGACGCTTCACTCTATTTAACCCATTTGGCAAATTGCGCTTGACATCGTCACGGCAATTATGTCCTTTACAAACCCGCGAACCGCAACGGTCATTTAAGGCTTATCGGACGTGGAGCAATCAAGGCGTGACCCCGTTGGAATACCATTAGGGGTTGCCGCCCCGCCCGGATCGTACTGGCAAAAAGATAGATCGCCAGTTTGGGTGTCGATCCGCCACGAATTGAAATAGGTCGTGCCGTCCACGGTAAGCTGGCCAGCGGGAACGACGGTATAGTGGCTAGGCGCTGGCGTATCTTCCGGCGGCGTCGCGGTCCTGTCATCCGCCTTGGAACACCCGGCCAGCGCTAACGCCGACGCGAACACAACTGCCGGTCTCACTTCGGCTTCCCCACCGGCTTGTGCTTCACCAGCTTCGCCAGCCTCTCGCGAAACCGCTCCGGATCGTCGTCGGTTTCGAGGGCTCGCGCGGTTTCCTTGAATTTCTCAATCTGCGGTTTCGTGGGTTCCGTCGTCCCCATCGTTTCCATCCTCTTCGTTGTCATCGGGTTCCATTAGAGCCTTGAGGCTTGCAATCTTTTTTTGCAGCATCGTTAGCCCCCGATAATCCAGCACTGCGCTTAGCTGCACAACGTCGGCTTGGATATTCATGTTGATTTTGTTCAGCACCGATCCCGCCATTCCGCTGGCGTAGCCAAGTGCGGGCACGGACACCGTTGAAGCCAAAAGTGGCGGGCTAATTGGGGTCGTTTGGGGCTGTTCCATAAGGCTCTCCGGTTCAATGTCCGAAGTATGTGGCGATATGGACGACTCCCCACCATGACTATCGCTGTCGCTCTCTTCCTCTAGGTAGAGCAATGTTTGCAGATAAGCGCGAGCAGCTGGACGGATCGCGGATGGATTGAAGCCACGTCGGTGGAAATAGGAATGAACCGCCTCCTCGGGCGGGATCATGTCCGGCCAGCGCTCCTGCATCTCTTGAAATAAGCTAGGCTCCATCGCTGCAGCTTGAAGCTCACGCTGTTTCTCTGCCGGGTTGTCGGGATGCAGAATCGCACGCGCGCGCTCTGTCACGCGCATTTCTCCCTTCCCTGCACGTTCGACGAGACCATACTGCGCTAGTGCTGCAAGGGATTTGTTGGCGGGGCCGCTCAGGCCGGAGTAGCCAATCATCTTTGCGGCTATCTCTCGATCAACCTTTGACGAACGGTACTGCCC
>JBDSKT010000279.1:0-19133 GCA_039916765.1 Sphingomonas sp. | reverse complement strand
GCCGACGCAAGCAACGGCGCCATCGCCGTGGCAGCGATCGCGCTTCGGCGGCTTATCGCGGCGTGCGGCGGCGAATGCACGCCGGACGCCGCATCTGCGTCGTTATCTGGTCGGCCACCAACCATATCGCGCAGCATAAGGTATTTGTCAGCAAGCGGCCAATCCTCGTCCAGCGCAGCTTTACGCGAATAACTCGCAATAGCGTTGACGGTGAGAACGATTCTCAATAATGGGGCGGCTCCCATCCGAGGATTCGTTCGTGCCCTCCCAGCTTGCCCTTCGTCCTGCCTTTCGCCGCCCCGCTTTTCTCGCCTTGTCGTGCATTGGTTCGTTCGCGAGCGACCCGGCGATTGCACGTGATGTTGCGGGTGCCGCGCCGGCCAATGACGAGGACATGTCGCGCGCCGACGATATCATCGTCAAAGGTGTGCTGCGGACTCGGTCAGCGGACCCCAAGCAGGTCGCTCCGATCGTCGATACGCCCAGATCGATCGTCATGCTCGACCGGCACGTGATCGAGCAAACCGGGTCGTCCAGCTTGCAGGATGCGTTGCGTAACGTGCCTGGCATCACCTTCGGCGCGGCCGAAGGCGGAAATCCGATCGGCGACCGCCCGTTCATCCGCGGATTCGACAGCCAAGGGAGCATTTATGTCGACGGCGTGCGCGACCTTGCATCGCAGAACCGAGAGGTGTTCGCGATCGATTCGGCGCAGATCGTGCGCGGATCGGATTCGACGCTCGGTGGGCGCGGCTCGGCCGGGGGTACGATCAACATCCTGACCAAGATGCCTAAGCCGGACGACGCGGCCAAAATCAGTACCAGCTACGGCAACGGCAATTACAAGCGCATCGCCGGCGACATAAACGTCGCGCTCGGTATCGCCGCCTTCCGTATACAGGGCGTATGGCACGATCAGGATTTCGTCGATCGCGATTCGATCAGCGCGCGTCGCTGGGGTATCGCGCCGTCGGTGACGATCGGGCTGGGCACCGCAACCCGGCTGACAGCGGCCTATTATCATCTGGAAAGTCGCGAACTGCCCGACAGCGGCATCCCCTACCTCTATGTCTGCAACGCGACGGCGTGTAACGCGCCCGATGGCAATGTCTTCACCGTGCCGGCGCAAGGCGACGTAACGACCAGCGACGGCACCAGGGGTCATGTCGAGCGCTCCGCTTTTTACGGGCTGGCGGATCGTGACTTCCGCGACGCAACGAGCCGGCAGGCGACACTTCGGGTGGAGCATGATTTCGGCCATGTCACGCTGCGCAATACCGCGCGGTTCAGTCGCGACGACCAAGCATACAGTTTCACGCTGCCCGATGATTCGAACGGCGACGTGTTTGGCTTTCCCCTTACCGGCGCGGCGGCGAATGTCGCCACCGGCGGCACCAAGCTGACCGGCGGCGGTTATGTCTGGCGACGCGCCAATACGCGCTATGGCTATACCAAGAGCCTGATCGACCAGACCGATGTGTCGGGCACGTTCAACACCGGCGCGATCAAGCACAGCGCGACGGTCGGTGCCGAAATCTCATGGGAGAAGACACGGCGCGGAGCTTATGTGCTGGCGACCGGATCGACCGTATCGCCGCGTTGCGACACGGTGACGGTAGCGCGCTATTATTGTACAAGCCTGTTCAGTCCGAACCCGGCAGATCCGTGGGTCAATTACACCGGCGACACCTCAAACGTGGCAACACCTGTCGTCAAGGGTGCGCCCAATACCGAAACGCAAAACGATGCGAATACCGTCGCGCTCTACGGCTTCGATTCGATCGCGCTGCTGCCACGGCTAATCCTTAACCTAGGCGCGCGCTACGACCGCTTCACATCGACCGTCACGTTGCCCTTTGGGCCGGGCGCGACCGCGCCGCGCTATTCGCGCACAGACGCGCTATTCAACTGGCAGGCTGGATTGGTGTTCAAGCCGACGCGCGAGACGAGCATTTACGCCAGCTACGCCACCGCCGCGACTCCACCCAACAGCCTGCTTGGCGAAGGGCGCGAAGACAATGCGCTGCCCAGCACAGCGGCGGCGGCAGGCCAGCTCGATCAGCTGAAAGCACAAACGACAAGGTCGTACGAGGTCGGCGCCAAGGCCAGCTTGTTCCGTGAAAAGCTTGCGCTCGGTCTCGCAGTGTTCCAGACCGATATCCGCAACGCCCGCGTGACGATCGATGCCGACACCGTGGGTTTTCTCGGGCGGACGCGCATACGCGGCGTCGAGTTCACCGCATCGGGCACTCTCCTGCCGGGCTGGACGGTGTTCGGCGGCTATACCTATCTCGATCCGGTGATCATCGATGGCGGCAACACCGCGCTGGCAGTGGCGGCCAACGGCGCGGCAGCGGCGACAACAGTCTACGTGCCGTCCGTTACCAACGGCAGGCAAGTGCCGCAGACGGCCAAACACAGCTTTACCATGACCAGCAACTACGCTGTGAGTAAGCGGATCGAGATCGGCGCCAGCGCGATCTATACGGATCGGCAATATGGCGGCTATGCCGACAATCGCAGTGCGACCCAGACTTCGGCGGGCGTGGTCACGCTCCACCCGACGACGACAATCCTGTCGCGCGGCGTACCCGCCTATTGGCGCTTCGACGCGCGCGCGAGCTACCGGCTGACGCGGCACGTCGAGCTTGCGGTCAACGCCCAGAACCTTGCCGACCAGATCCACTATAGCAACGTGTACGCCAACCATTACGCGACGATCGCGCCCGGACGGACGGTGTTCGGCACGGTCAATGTTAGCTTCTGATGGATCTCCATGTGCTGGCGCTCGACGAGATCGCCGCGCACCTCGCCGGCACGCCGCCGGAGCGGGCGGCGTTCGTGCGGGATTGCGCCGAAGCGGGCGATGCCGGCGCGCAGACGGTATTCGGCCAGATGCTGCTCGACGGTGCTGGCGTAGCGAAAGACGAGGCGGCCGCGCTTGGCTGGTTCAGGCGCGCGGCGGCGCGCCGGCACGTCATGGCGATCAACATGGTCGGGCGATGCTACGAGCTCGGCTGGGGCGCGGCGATCGACAAGGCGCGGGCCGCCGTCTGTTATGAGATCGCGGCACGACAGGGCCTCGACTGGGGCATGTACAATTACGCCACGGCACTCGCGCTCGGGCACGGTGTGGCGGAAGACAAGGCGGCGGCGCTGGGCTGGTTCCGCAAGGCCGCAGCAGCGAGCGCGGGCCTCGCGGGGGCAAAGGCGATCAATATCGTGGGCGGCTTCCATGAGGATGGCTGGGTCGTGCCGCGCGATCTAAAGGCTGCGGCGGCCTGCTATGCGCGCGCCGCGCGGGGGGGTGATTTTCGCGGCGCGTTCAATCATGCGCGGATGCTCGGGCGCGCGGGACGGGTCGAGGAGGCGATCGCCTGGCTCGAGTGCGCCGGAGCGACCGCCACGCCGGCGTTCGTTGACAAGGCCTGCGCATGGCTGTCGCGTGGCGAGGTCGCGGCCTTTCGCCGCCGCGGCGTTCAAGCGATGCTGATCGGCGCAGGGCGAGGCGAGGCTGACCGATGTTGATCACGATCCCCAACATTCTGTCCTTGATGCAGCTTGCCGAACTGAGTGATGCTATGGGCGGCGCCGATTGGATTGACGGAAACGTGACATCGGGCGCGCAATCGGCGCTAGCCAAGCGCAACGAGCAATTGCCCGAGGATTCCCAGGCAGCGCGGCGTGCCGGCGCGCTGGTGCTCGACGCGCTCTCGGCCTCGCCACTATTCGTCGCCGCCGCGCTGCCGCTCAAGGTCTATCCGCCCCTGTTCAACCGCTATGCCGGCGGGCAGGCGTTCGGCACCCATGTCGACAGCGCGATCCGTATCCGCCTCAGCAGCGACTTTCGCATCCGCAGCGACCTGTCGGCGACGCTCTTCCTCGTCGATCCGGACGGTTACGACGGCGGCGAACTGGTGATCGAAGGCGCGTTCGGAGAACAGCGCGTAAAGCTGCCCGCCGGGCACCTCGCACTCTATCCCGCGTCGAGTCTGCACCGCGTCGAACCGGTGACCCGCGGCGTGCGATTGGCAAGCTTCTTCTGGGTACAGTCGATGGTCCGCGACGACGGAGCGCGGCGCATCCTGTTCGAATTGGACTCGGCGGTGCAGTCGCTCGCTGTGACCCAGGGGCAGGACGATCCGGCGATTGTTCAACTGACTGGGGTGTACCACAACCTGCTGCGGCGATGGGCGACTGTATAGGGGCGCGCGGCCAACCGTCGCGATCGGTCGGCCACCTATCGCATGCGTTCTTCCCGATCGGGCCGCCGACCGCGAGGCCCTCCATGCGGCGATTGTCGTCCGCCGGAGGAGGAACGGTCATGACGCTCGATCGCAGAACGATGATCGCCGGCGTTGCCGGGCTGGCGGGCGCGGGCGCGCTGCCGGTGATGAGCATGGCGGCGGGCATGTCGCCCCAGGACGATTTCTCGCATCCGTTCCGCAATGCAGCCGGCGCGCACGAGCAGATCGCGCTGCTGCTCTATCCGCAGATGACCATCCTCGACCTGGTCGGGCCTTATCACTTCCTCTGCTTCATGGGCGGCGCGAAAATCCATCTCGTCACCAATCAGCCGACTCTCGATCCCGTCGTGAGCGACGCGGGAATGGGGATCCGGCCTTCGGTCACGATGGCGGATTGCCCGCGCGATCTCGATTTGGTGCTGGTCCCGGGCGGGACGGATGGCACCCTGCGCGCAGCGCGCGACGCCAGCACCCTCGCCTTCCTGCGCGATCGCGGCGGGCGGGCACGGTTTGTGTCGAGCGTCTGCACCGGGTCGCTCGTTCTCGGCGCGGCGGGGCTGCTGCGCGGCAAGCGCGCGACGTCGCACTGGAACGTGGTCGATTGCCTGGCGCAATTCGGCGCGATCCCCACCCATCGGCGCGTGGTCGAAGACGGCAACGTCATCACGGCGGCTGGTGTTTCCGCCGGACTGGACTCGGGCGTTACGCTGGTCGAGCGGCTGCGCGGCCGTCCGCTGGCAGAAGCGACGGTATTGGCGAGCGAATATGCGCCCGAACCGCCGCTGCGGGGTGGCAGCGTGGGCACCGCACGGCCGGAAGTGAGGCACGCGATCGACGAGGCGCTGCAGCGCTTCACCGACCAGGCGCGGACACTGCGGCTTGCGTAGTGGAGCCTTGGCGCGGATGTGATCGGCGATAGGACCGCGGCATCGGCGGCGGCAGGAGAATTGACCAAGCATCGGTTAGGTCGGTCCCATTGAGGGTGGCCTCAACGGGCATCTCCACCGGTTAGACACGTTACGCGCTGATCGCGGCCCGATCGATCTAGAGGTCGTCGGCCATCGTTCGTCGCAGCTGATCGAGACACGCCTTCACGGCACCCGAACCCTGTTCTGCCTTGGCGATCGTCATCGCGCCGGAAAATAGCGCTACGACGACATTGGCGAACCCATCGGGATCGCCCGACGCGAAGGCGGCGCGGCCCGCTGCCGCGTCCGCTTGCAATTTGCTCGAAATCGCTTCTCGCCAGGCATCATATTCTTGCAGTAGCGCGACGCGGAGCTCCTCGTCGGCGAGCGAGAGTTCGAGCGCGAGATTGCCAAGCGGACACCCTGACACCGATCCCCGTTCGTCCAGTGATGTCACCACTACCGAGAACACCGCGACGATGCCCGCCGCCGCAGTTGGGGCATCGCGCACCGTCTTGATCCAGGTCTCGGCCACCTCTGTGGCCACCCGATCGGCGATCACCGCCAGCGCGAGCGATTTCTTGGACGGGAAGTGATGGTGTAGCGCCCCACCGGTAATTCCCGCGCTGCGTACGATGTCGTGGGTACTCGTCGCGAGGAACCCGCGCGACTGGAATGCCGCCGCGGCGACATCGAGCACGCGGTTGCGCATCCCCGCAGGATCGTTCTTCCTCGATCTGGCCAACGTCATCACACACGTTTACGCCTCTTGACAAAACCGGGCAACCGGTCTGTTTATGGAGAAGGGAGACGCCAACGTGGCTGATTTGCAAACCGATCTATTTTCTCGACCGTCACCCGCCGCGAGCTCGTTCGGCGCGCCGCGCTCCGACGGCTTCGATTTCCTGACCGGGAACTGGTCGGTGCGGCACCGCAAGCTGCGCGAAAGACTGATGGGTTGCGATGATTGGTTCGAGTTCGACGGAACGCTGTCGGTAACCCACATCCTCGGCGGGCTGGGAAATTTCGATCGCAATCTGCTCGACGATCCGAACGGCGCTTACGAGGCGCACTCGCTGCGCATTTTCGATTCGGCTAGTGGCGACTGGTCGATCTGGTGGCTGGATGGTCGCGCGCCGGGAGTGGAGACACCTGTGGTTGGCGCGTTCGACGGTGTCAAAGGCACCTTCTATGGCGACGAGATGCTCGGCGATCGATCGATCCGAGTGCGGACCACTTATGAGCCATTTTCGGACGATTTGGCCGAATGGACGCAGGCGTTCTCGTCCGACGGCGGCGTTATTTGGGAAACCAACTGGATTATGACTTTTTCGAAAGACGACAAATGAAAAAGCAGACGCCTGCCGATCTGCCGTCCGGTGCGCATGATTTCGATTTTCTGCATGGCAGTTGGACGGTCGCGCATGCGCGCCTCGCCACACGTTTGTCCGCCAGCAGCGATTGGGAGCATTTTTCTGGGACGACGATCGTTCGGCCGATTTTGGGCGGGCTGGGTAATTTCGACGAGAATACCATCGATCTGCCGGCCGGCGCATACCGTGCTTCGACCCTGCGGCTGTTCGATCCCGAGACGGCGCTGTGGTCGTTGCACTGGATCGATTCGCGGCGGATGCACCTTGATCCGCCGTTGCAGGGCAGTTTCGCCGATGGTGTCGGGCTGTTTTTCGGCGACGATCATCACGATGGCACGCCGATCCGGATCCGCTTCACGTGGACCGCGCCGACGGTGGATTGCGCCCGCTGGGAACAGGCTTTTTCAATCGACGATGGCGCGAGCTGGGAAGCGAACTGGGTAATGGATTTTACGCGCGCGGCGCGGGAAGAGGGAGAAGGCGGTGCATAGGTCATTAAAGGCATTATTGCCGATGAGCTTGCTGTTCGGGACCGCCGCGGCGGCGCAGAGCGAGGCGCCGGCCGCGCCGGTCGATCATCCGGTGATTGAGTTACGGCAATACAAGATCGTCCATGGTAGTCGGGACAAGATGATCGACCTGTTCGAGCGACATTTCATTGAGAGCCAAGAAACACTCGGCATGCGGCTCTTCGGCACCTTCCGCGACATGGACGATCCCAACCGGTTTACCTGGGTTCGCGGCTTCGAACATATATCGACCCGTGCCAAGTCGCTCGGCGATTTCTATTTCGGCCCCTTATGGAAAGCGTATGCCGGCCAAGCGAACCCTTTGCTTTATGACAACGACAATGTGCTCCTGCTGCGCCCCGCCGCGCCGGGTTCGGGCTTGCAGCCGTCGGATGCCGTGCGCCCCGCGCCCGGCGCTCCGCCGCGCCCGGCCGGCATGGTCGTCGCGACGATCTTCTACTTGTGGAAGAACCCCGACGAAGGCTTTGCGAAGTTCTTCGCCGATCGTCTTGCTCCGGCCTATGCCGCGAGCGGGCTGCCGGTGCTTGGCTCCTATGTGTCGGAGAGCACACCCAACGACTTCCCTCGCCTGCCCGTGCGCCAGGGGGAGAAGATCTTCGTCTGGTTCACGCGCGTCGCTAACCAGGGCGCCTACGACAAGGCGGTGCAGCGGTTAGCGAGCGATCCGCAATGGCGATCGGACCTGCAGCCGCAACTCGCCGACGCCGAGGAGCGTACGCCTCAAATTCTGCGCCTCGCGCCGACGCCGCGTTCGCTGATGCGGTAGGTGGGCCGGGCAGCGCCGGCGCTAGTCGTCGTCCAACACGTCGAGCGTCGCACGGTGCACCGCGCCGTGAAGCGAACGTACGGCGCGCGCAAAGCGCCGGCTGGTCTCCAGGACCAGGCCGTTCGAAAGCGTAAGCTGATAGCGCCGGTCGCCGATCCCATCGACACGATCGATGCAATCGGTGCGGACCGCGACGGACCGGTGAACGCGGAGGAAGCCGTGCGCGGCAAGCTTGGCGGCGAGATCGCCGATGCGGCCACGTGCCAGATAGCTTTTGTGCGCGAGATGGATTCGCACGTAATCACGCTCCGCGGCAAGCCAGAGCACGTCGGAAAAGCGGACCCGCGCGTAGCCCTGATGATCGGAAAGCCATAAATCGCGTTCGCCCGCCGTTTCGGCATCGACCGCGCGCAGCCGCTTCACGACCTCTTCCAACTCGAGCGCGCGCGCCGCGCCGCGCCGCTCGGCGAGCTTGCCGCGGACACGGGCGAGCGCGACGGCAATCTGGTCAGGTTCGACCGGCTTCAGCAAATAATGGTCGGCGTCCAGATCGAACGCGCTCATCGCGAATCGGCCGAAGGCGGTGACGAAGACGATCGCCGGCGGGTCCGGTAGAGCGCGACATTGACGCGCCAGCTCCACGCCGTTCGGGCCGGGCATTTCAATGTCGAGCAGCACGAGGTCCGGTTGTTCGGCCGCGATCAGGGCGAGCGCCGCGTCCGCCGATCCGGCGCTTCCCACGACCACATCGTCGCACCCGGTCACTAGGCTGGTCAGCCGCCGCACTGCGACAGGCTCGTCATCGACGATGACGACGCGCAACCGCATCATGCCGGCAGCGGCAAGCGCAGCGTACAGCGATAGCCGCCGGAAGCTATTCGCCCGCAGTCCAACGATGCCTTCTCGCCGAACAGCAGCAGGGCGCGGCGGCGCGTGTTGTCCTGCCCGATGCCAACGCCCGGTGGCTTCACGCCGTCATCGCCCGCTCGGCCATCGTCTTCCACGACGATATCCAGCATATCCTGGCACAGCGCCGCCGACACGGTGATCGTGACCGTCCGGGTCGATCGCGCGACGCCGTGCTTGACCGCGTTTTCGACCAGCGGCTGGAGGATCAGCGGAGGTACGAGGCGGCCGAGCAGTTCTTCGGGAATGGCATCGACGAAGCGAATACGATCCTCGAAGCGTACTTCCTCAATCTCGAGGTAGCGGCGCTGGGCCTCGATTTCGTCGGCCAGCGGCACCAACTGCCCGGTGTCCGCCTCCAGCGAGCGGCGCAGCAGATTGGACAGTGCCATCGTCACGCGTTCTGCACGCTTGCCGTCGCCTTCCATGATCAGACCTGACACGGCATTGAGCGTATTGAACAGGAAGTGCGGATTTATCTGCTGCGCCAGCGCCTGGTTGCGCGCGCGTTGCTCGGCGGTGCGCGCTTCGGCCAGCGCGACACGCGAATCGCGCGCGTCTGCATCCGCCTCAATCGCGAAATATAGCGCGAGCCAGGCCAGAAATACCCAGGTATCGGTCAGCGCCCCGGCCAGCGTCATCGCGACCGTGGTCGAGCCCCATAAAGGCGCGATCAGATAGAAGGTGATCGTGCAGATGGTCGAGAAGATCAGCGCCGCGATGCAGCATAGGGCGATGCCGATCGACACCTTCATGCCCGCGCGCCATGGCGGCAGCTGGCGCAGTGCGGCGGCGATACCGAAACAAAGCGCGATTCCGAACAGGCAGGTCGGAATGCGTCGCAGGCTACGCTCGAGCAAGTGCGGCATCGGCTGGATAACCCAATCGGCCGTCCATGCCGTATAGGCGGCCAACCATACCATGGCCGTGGCGATCATCAGGGTTCGCGAGCGCGAAGGTATCATACGCCCTTCATATATATCGCCGCTACTTTCGGCGAACTCTGTTTATGGCCGTCGGTCGCAGCCAGCCGGCCGCTGGCGGGGCGCCCGGCACGATCGTCGCGTGTATCCGGCTCGCTATCGAACCGGTGCTCGCCACGCGGCGCGGCACGCGCCCTTGGTGCGCCTCGGTTTGGGGTGAGGCGATTGATGCGGTTTAAAGTAGGGAGTTTCAAATCGGGGTTGGTCGCGGCGGCGACACTATTGCCGGTCGCGGCACACGCCGCGAACTGCGAACAGATCGCGCCGCAGCCCGCGAATGCGGCACACACCACGGCACCGATCACGTTCGATGGCCGTCTGGAAGAAACCGATTGGCAGCGAGCAACGCCGCTGAACAAGTTTTACGAGGATTATCCGCTCAATTGCGCGACGCCGCCAGAGGCGACCGACATCCGGTTCCTGTACGACGACCAATATCTTTATGTCGGCATCCGAGCCTCACTGCATGACGCGAGCAAGCTGCGCAAGCCGTTCGTGCGGCGCGACAAAGTCGGCTCCAGCCACGATTACGTACAGGTCTATTTGGATCCGCTGGGCACCCGGCGTAGCTCCTATCTGTTTCGCGTTAGCGCGCGAGGCGTCGAGACTGACGGGCTGCAAGACGAGGGCAAACAGACCGAGAGCGTTGATCCCGACTTCACTTGGGAGGTGCATTCGGCGATCGACGACAAAGGATGGACTGCCGAACTCAAGATCCCGTTATCGACACTGCGAATTGCCCACGCCGGCAAGCAAGACTGGACGGTAATCGCGACTCGCGGCGTGCCGCGCGACCAGAACACCCAGATGGCGACCGCGCCGTTTCCGCGCAATAATAGCTGTTTCCTGTGTCATGCGAGCACGTTGTCATTCGCTGATCTTGCGCCGCATACCGAGCACGTGATCGTCACGCCGTCGATCTCGGCGAGCGTGCGGCGCGACAGCGGCGTGATGGGGCATGGCGACCATTTCCACGTGCAGCCAAGCCTGGACGCCAAGTGGCTGCCATATGCCGGCGCTGCGGTCGATCTTACCATCCATCCGGACTTTTCACAGGTCGAAGCCGACAGTCCCCAGCTGTCCGCCAACAATCGTTTTGCGATCAATTTGCCGGAGAAGCGCCCCTTCTTCCGCGAAGGATCGGACCTGATCGGTACGCCGCTGCCGGTGCTCTACACCCGCACTATCGCCGCGCCCGATTACGGGCTGCGCTTCACCCACCGATCGACCAGCATCAACGGCACCGCCTTCTTTGCTCAGGATGGCGGACGGCCGGCTATCATCGAGCCTGGCCTGCTATCCTCCACGCTTGGACTGCCCGATTTCGACAGCAAGGTTGGCTTCGCGCACGTTGTCGCTGGCTTCGGCACCGCGCAAGGCGGCGCGCTTGGCGCGATCAAGACCAACAGTGACGGCAGCTACAATGTCGTCGGCGGGTTCGACGGCAGCTGGGCGACGGCCAAGGATCACGTTTTTGGGCAAGTCACGTATTCGGCGACTCGCAATCCCAATCGCGCTGATCTGGTGAGTACGTGGTTGGGTCAGCATGAGAGCGGTGCCGCCGCGCTGGCGCAGTGGGATCACACGTCCACGCTCGTCTGGTCGCTGCGCTATACACGCTACGATCCCGGCTTCCGCAGCTGGCTCGGCTATGTGCCGCGTGTGGGCTATCAGGACGAGTATGCGCTGGTGCAGCGGCCCTATTATTTTACCTCCAAATTCCTCAACAGCGTCGCGCCTTATGCGAAGGTCGATTTGCTCGAGGCAATCGGGGCTCGAGGCTATGAGCGCGATCCTGCGATCGGCACGAGCATCACCGGGGCGCATAATCTGAATATCGACGTCAGCTATCACCCCGACACCGTCGTGCTGACCGAACAGGGAGCGGAGCGGCATACCTCGTCGATCCAGTGGACGGCGTTCTTTAACCCCGTCGCGCGTGTCCCGCTAATCGAACTCGACGGGCTGGCCGGGCGGCAGGTCGATTTCGCCACCGGAGATGTGGTTCCGGCGCTTACTTTGTCGGCGATCGCGCGCACTCGGCCGCTCGACCGGCTCGAGCTTGAGGCGCGGTACAGCTTGTCCCGGCTCGGCGGTGCGTCCGGCGGTGGGACGCGATTGAACGAAACGATCCGCGAGGTGCTGGCAACATATTTCCTGGCACCGGACTTCTACATTCTAGCCGATGCGCAATTCTATTACACCGAACGATTATTCCCGACGGTGGAGCGGGACCGGTCATCGCTCATCAGTGTTCAGGCTTCGTGGAAAGTGACGCCGAAGTTGCAATCCTATTTCGGCGTCCGCTCCGGCGCTCAGCAACCCGAGGTTCTTGCCGCCCGCGGCCGGTCGACCGAAGTATACCTCAAATTGTCACGACGTCTGGCATTTTGAACCGGCGTCGCGTGGGCGGGCCGATCGATCGACCGCCCTTTCGCCGTGGATCAGTGAAAGTTCATCCTGACGCCGAAACGGAAAGTCCGACCGAGCAGATCCGAATAGGTGCTGTTGGCCGCCAGGCCGGTTTCCGGCACCAACAACGGCCAGCGGTTGAACAGGTTCGTCACGTTGACGAAGAATTCCGCCTGCGATTTGTTGCCGTTGAACGGTACCTTCTGCGTCAGGTTGAAATCTGCGTAGAACAGCCCGGAGACGTGGTTCACGTCGTAGGTCGGGAAGTTGGTGGTCGAAAGCGGGCAATTGCTCAGACACTCGATGCCGGTGGCCGAGTATTTGCCGGCGCTCACGCCGCGTCCCACGACGGTGACCGACGTCGTCGGCAGATCGTAGGTCGCGCTCGCGCGGAAAATCCATGTCGGCGTGCTGCCCTGACCGCCGTTCACGCCGACCGTGTTGACGACCACCGCGCCCTGCACGCCCGAATTGTATAGATTGTCCAGATAACGCGTCGCCTGGCCCCGCAGGGTAAAGCTGTTGCCCCCGATCGGCAGACGGTAGGAGGCATCGAAATCGATGCCGCGCACAAGCTGGCTCGCCGCGTTGAACGGCTGGGTACGGAACAGCAGATACGGGTTGACCGCCGAACGCGGGCCGGGATCGATCGAATACGCATTGCAGAATTGCTGGTTGCCGAGCGAGCAGAGATTGATGATGTCCTGCGCGCCGAAGCTGCTGATCGCGTCGGTGATCTTGATCCGCCAGTAATCGACCGAGAAATTGAAGCCCGGCAGGAAGCGGGGTGTCAGCACTGCACCGACGGTCCACGAATTGGCGATTTCCGGTTTCAGGTTCGGATTGCCCGTGACGGTGGCAGTGTACGAATAGGTTGCTGGTCCCGTCGTGAACGGGTTGCGCACCGAATCGCTATTTTGTGAGCCCGCCTGATAGAGTTCGTTGAGGTTCGGTGCGCGAATGTCGCGCGACCGCACGACGCGGAACTTGATGTCCGGGATCGGCTGCCAGGTGGCGCCAAGCTTCCAGGTTGTGACGTAGCCAGCGGTCGAATAGTCGGTCGCGCGCACCGCGCCGTTGAACTCGAGTCCCAGGCCAAGCGGAATCGCGGTTTCGAGATAGGCTTCCTTCACGTTATATTTGCCGTTGGTCGGCAGATAATTGCCCACCGACCAGGCGGTGGTCGTGGTGGGGTTCCCGTTTGCGTTCACCGTCGTAATCGGTTGGAACTCGGCCGGCACAAATCCGGCGATCCGCTCTTCGCGCCATTCGCCGCCAAGCGCGATGCTGACGTTACCGGCCCATGTCTTGAACGGAGTCAGTGACAGGTTGACCCCGGCGACTTTCTGCTCCTGCCGTTCGTCGCGATAGGGTGAGCCGAGCGCATAGGAAATTGCCGCCGGATCGGCGACGCCGATGCCGAGGCGATTGAGCGGCACGCATGCCTTGTCGTCATTGGTCGTGCTCGCATCGACGTTGATACGGCACTGGATCGAACCCGCGGTATAGCCGCCCGCATTCCCCGCTGGCGCGAACACCGCATCGGTGGCGTTGGCGATTCGCGCCACGTTCTGGACGTTGCGAAGCTGCTCGTGGAGATCGGCCCGGCCGTACTGAGCATAGATATCCCAGTGCGCCGCATTGCCGAACGCCTGGAAGTCGCCATCGGCGCCGATGACATAGCGCTGCACTTTGCGTCGGTTGTCCACGACGCGATAGGGCAGGTCGAGCGAGGTTGTCGCCAACACGACGTCGGCGGTCGGTGCTGCCATGCCCGCGCGCGCCAGCGTCTGGAGCAGGAAGGCGTTATCCTTCTTGATCGAGATGCCGGTTTGCAGATTCGGTCCCGCGTTGAACAGGACGTGCTGCCAATTGTACGATCCTTCTGCGAACAACTCGATGCCGTCCGCCACGTCGTAGCTCAGTCGACCGTACACGCCGTGACGATCATCCTGCGGGTCGAGACCAATATTGCGCCCCGAATCGTTCACTTGCCAGCTGCCGCCCTGCGTTAGCGAAGCGGTCCCCGTCGCGGGGTAGGTCAGCGCGCCATACTGATATTGGAGAACCTGACCGCCCTGGCCGAAATAGGTGCCGCGCAGCGCGCCGGTGGTAATCAAGCCGCCCGGCGTGGAGTTCGCCGCGCCGACCTGGCGACGGATCAGAAACTGCGGCGTCGTGCTGTTCGTCGTCCAGTTCGGATCCTGAATGCGTACGTAACCGGTCGCGTTCCAGTCGCGATCGACTTTGAAGATGCCGTCGCGGTGTGCCAGCTCCGCATCGATCAGGATGTGGCCGCGACCGCCTGCAAACGACTTGCCTGCCGCGATGCTGAACGAATAATTGCCGCCGTCGCCGTACGTGGTGATGCCACTGTCCGCCGACAATTTCAGGCCTTCATATTTCTTGTCGAGAATGAAATTGACCACGCCGGCGACGGCGTCCGAGCCGTATGCCGCCGAAGCGCCGCCGGTAACGATCTCGACATCCTTCACCAACGCCTGCGGAATGGTATTGATATCAACGACGCCCGAAATCGCCGAGCCGACCGAGCGGCGGCCGTCGATGAGCACGAGCGTGCGCGTGCCCGACGCCGAACCGTCAAGATTGCGAAGGTTCAATGCGTTGATGCCGGCCTGACCGCTCGACAAGTTGAGGCGCGAGTTGGCCGGGCGGGTCGAACCGGCGAGCGCGGGCTGCTGATTGACAAAGTCGGCGAGGTTGTTCGTCGGCGACTGGTTCTGGATTTCCTGCTGTGTCAGCACGGTCAGCGGAGTCGGCGACCGGAAGCCGCCGGCGATGCGCGTGCCGGTGACAATGATTTCCCCGTTGCCTTCCGGCGGCGCCGTGTCCGTTGCGGGGGTCGTCGCCTGGGACGCTGGGTCGGTCGTCGCCTGCGCGACGGCGGCACTCGGCACGACGCAGGTTAATGCGGCGAGCGCGGTGCCGGAGATCAGCAAGGATTTGAACGGCGTTGAAGCAAGCATGAGAGTCCCCTGTCGCGCGGCGCTGAAGCGAGGGCGGCATTAAGTAACATCACTGTCATGTTGCGTCATAGTTTCTGTTGGCGACGCCATAACCATGCGGCATCTCGCGTCACAAGGGGACCGCAAAGCGTGACACGCGCGCAACAGTGGCGGGATTGACCGATCTTGCGGCACAGTGAAGCGTGCCCGCCAAGAGAGAAGAAGGCGGTGAGCGATGGCATCCATAGTGTCCGTACCGGCTAATCCGGAACCGCGTGAGGGCGCGACGGTGGAACGCCGTGTGCGCTATGCGCGATTTGCGCTCTACCTGCTGCTCGGCTTCTCCGCCGGGCTGCCCTATTACATGTTCTCGACCGTGCTGTCGGCGCGGCTGACCAAACACGGTGTCGATCTCGTCCTGATCGGCTTTTTCGGTTGGGTGCAATTGCTGCCGACCTTCAAGTTCGCCTGGGCGCCGCTGCTCGACCGGTTTGCCGTGCCAGGCTTCGAGCGCTTCTTCGGCAAGCGGCTCGGCTGGATCATATTGTCGCAGCTCGGCATCTTCACCGCAATGGTGGCGATGGCGTTCACCTCGGCGGACACCAACCTGCCGGTGGTCGCGCTGTTCGCAGTGCTGCTTGCCTTCTGGACGACGACGCTGGAAGTGTCCGCTGACGCTTGGCGGATCGAACTCGCGCCGACCGCCGAGGAACAGGGGCCACTCGCCGCCGCGAACCTGTGGGGTTATCGCAGTGCGATGGTCGCGGCGGGGAGCGGCGCGCTGATCGTCGCCGATCATGCAAACTGGACCTGGTCCTATCTCGCCATCGCGGCCGGTGCGTTCCTGCCGCTGCCGATCCTGGCGGCGATGCGCCGCGCGGTCGGCGGCACCGGCGGGCGCACGTCCGCGCTCTTCACCGGCCTCGGGGCGAGTGCGCTCTTGTTGGCGGCCGGCGTCGCATTGGTCGCGGGCATAGGCTGGGGCGCGCTTGGGCTTGCGGCGGCGGCGGGGATCAGCGCCAAAACCAACGCCACGACGGCGGTGCTGGTGCTGTGCCTGGTGCCGTTCGTGATCATGGCGGTGATGTTGCCGCGGATCGTCAATTTGCCGCCCACGGCCTGGGCGCGTCGATCGACCATGCTCGGTCCTTATGTCGATATCTTCTGGCGCTTCGGCTATCCGGTGTTGCCGCTGCTTGGTTTCGTGACCTTCTACCGCATGGGCGACGTGCTGACGCTCGCCATGTCCAAGCCGCTCGAGATCGCCGCGCATTATGACCTGACGACGATGGGAATCGCCGATGGCGGCGTCGCGCTGCCGTCGAGTATGGCTGGCGTCGCGCTCGGTGCGATCCTTGCGGTGCGATTGCGGATGATATGGGCGCTGGTGCTCGGCGCGGTCGGGTCAGCGCTGGGCAACTGGATTTTCGTCTGGCTGTGGTTTCAGCCACCGAGTCCGCACGTCATTTATATCGCGACCGCGCTGGATCAGTTCGCGCACGGCATGGAAGGGGCGGTGTTCGTCGTCTATCTCTCGCTGCTGGTGAACCCCAGATATCCCGGCGCGCAATATGCCTTCCTTTCGGGCTTCGCATTCCTGCTGCCCCGGCTCATCGCGGGCGCGGGGGGCAACATCATCAAGGCGATCGGCTTCGACGGCTTCTTCTGGCTGTCGGGCACGCTCAGTCTGGCGGCGCTGGTGTTCCTGCCGTTCATTGCCAACGTGAAGCCGAGGCCCGACGATTCATGATCGATTTCGACATCGACCGCGCCTTCATGTCCGCCGCCGAGGCCGTCGCGGGGGGGCGGATTCCGGGCGCGACACTCGGCGTGGTGACGGCGGACGGTACGCGCGCGGTGCGTGTCGCCGGCATGGCCGCGCTCGAGCCAGCGGCCGAGGCGCTGACCGAGCAGCACTGGTTCGATCTAGCCTCGGTTTCCAAGGTGATCGCGACGACGACAATGATCCTTCGCCTGGCCGACCAAGGGCGGATCGATCTCGACCGGCCGCTGACCGACGCGATTCCTGATCTGCGGCAATATGACGTGGCCAACGCGCCCGAGCGGCAGCTGACTTTCCGCGATTGCCTCTTCCATCGTACTTTCCTGCCCGCAGTCGAACCGATCTACACCTATGGCGACGATCCCGATCGGCTTCGCGCCTTCGTGCTTCAGCGCGAGTGGCGGCATGGCCCGCCGGTCTATTCTGACATCAACTTCATCCTGCTTGGCATCGCCATCGAGCGGATCACCGGGCAGCCGCTCTCGGCTTGGTCGCTGGGCGGCGGGCTCGGCTTCGGAACGCCTCCCGGCCCGGCGGTCGCGACCGAGCGCTGTCCGTGGCGCGGACGCGTGCTAAAGGGCGAGGTGCATGACGAGAATTGCACCGCGATGGGCGGCGCAACCGGCCATGCCGGGTTGTTCGGCACCGTCGCCGGCGTGCTCGATTTCGCGCGCGGGCTGCTCGACGGCAGCGGCGCCTCGCCCGCCATTCTCGCTGCCATCCGCACGCCGGTCCACGGCCACCGCACCTGCGGGTGGGAGCGCCGGTTCGAAGGCTGGCCGGGAGGACAGACGTGTTCGGCCGAGACGATCGGGCATACCGGCTTCACCGGCACGGGCCTGTGGATCGATTTCCAGCGCGGGCTCGCCTGGACATTGCTCACAAACCGGATCCATCCCACCCGGCACGGCGCCAACGCCGCCAGCATTTTCGAGTTGCGCCCAGCGACCGGGGACGCGGTGATCGCGGCGTTCGACGCGCGCTAGTTCGCCGCCGCAATCAGCTGAAGCGCCGCGTCCATCTGCTTGGCGACGCTCCGGTCCTCGGGCATGTCGTTGGCGAGCAATGAGAAGGTCAGCGTCCGCCCGCTTTTGGCGATGATATAGCCCGACAAAGCCGAACTCGCGTTGAGCGTCCCCGTCTTGGCGAACAATTTATGGTCGAGCGGAGTACCCGCCAGCCGCTTGAGGCTTCCGTCCACGCCGCCCACCGGCAGCGTCTCTCGCCATGCCGCGCCCCAGGGTTGCGCGGCAATCCAGCGAAGCATCGTCACCGTGCCGCGCGGGTTTATCCGGTTGTAGTTCGACATGCCCGATCCGTCGGCGAAATCGAACGCGGTGCGCGGTACCCCTGCGGTGGCAAGCATCGCCTGCACGCGCGCCTGTCCGTCCGCGATCGATCCACTCCCGCTCACCCGCGAGATACGACGCAGCATCAGTTCGGCATGGAGATTCTGACTGACCTTATTGATGATCCTCAGATCCTCGGCCAGCGGAGGCGGGGTCAAGCTGGCGAGCGCCGCGGCTTCCGGCGGATGCGCGGCAGGTGTGCCTTTGCGCACCGCTGGATCGTCGGCGGAGGTCAGCGGCCGATGACGAACCCCGATCGTGCCCGTTACCGTCACACCGCGCGCCTCGAGCAGCTTGCGCAGGCTGAATGCCGCCCAGCGCGCCGGATCGTCGATGCCTAGCCGCCATTCGGTCGGCTTGGCGACGGCGTCGATCGTACCGTTGACGCGCAGCGTGTCACCGTTGGGTGCGCGATTATAACGAAGCCCGCGTCCCCCGCTCGCCACCGTCGTCGCGCCATTCTCGATCGTGTAGAAGCCAGGTGCGGTGAGCCGCGGCGGCCCGCCGACGGCGCCCGGCGCGATCGTCCCCGGATATTCATTGTCGTCGAGCGTCAGCGCCGAGATGCCGGTGCCGTATTTGGTTTCGATGTTGTTCCAGCTCATCCCCGGACCCCAGCGCTCGTCGGGGAACCAGCTGTCGTCACCGATCACGTCGTGCACACGTTTGGCTTTGGCCGCCACCGCACCGGCGAGCGTGGCGAGGCAATCGACCGTGCAGTCCGCTGCGCTCGACAGGCGCGCGTCCCCCCGGCCTTCCAGTACGACGTCGGGTACGCGCCCGCCTTCCAGCCGGATCCGCGTGCCCCCTGCCGAATCTGGTTGGTCGAGCCCCGGCAGCGACCAGAAGGCGGTGGCGGTGGTGAACATCTTGGTGTTCGATGCGGGAACAAAGCGCTGGTCGGGGTTGA
>JBDSKT010000278.1:0-3705 GCA_039916765.1 Sphingomonas sp. | reverse complement strand
TCCGCGTGACCTTCGACAAGGATCAGGTTCGCTATGGCGACCTGCTCGACATGTTCTTCGCGACGCACGATCCGACGCAGCTCAATCGCCAGGGGAACGACATGGGTACGCAGTACCGCTCGGCGATATTCCCGCATGACGACAATCAGCGCGAGGAAGCCCAGGCCGCGATCGAGCGCGCCAGCGCCGACTGGCCCGCACCGATCGTCACCGCGATCGAGCCGCTCGGCACATGGTGGCCGGCCGAGGAGTATCACCAGGAATATTGGGACGGCGCGGGGCAGAGCAATCCGTATTGCCTGGCGGTGATCCCGCCCAAGTTAGCCAAGTTGCGCAAGAGCTTCGCCGCGCGGTCCCGGGCGGCAACGCCAGCGGCGTAGCCGTACTTCGCGACCGGAGCACGAGCAGCGCGGCGTCGGAACGGTCAGCGATGCGCCGCGCGTCGCAGCCGGTCGTTGATCGCCGCGCCGATGCCGTCATCCGCAACGGGCGCGACCGCGATCCTGGGCTTGGCCGAGGCATCGGCGCGGTGGAGCGCGTCGAACAGTCGCGCCGCCGCCTCCTCGAGATCGCCCGATGCCGACAACGTGTCGTCGCCGGCCGTGGGGCCGAAGCCGATCATCCATTCGTCATCGGCGGCGCGCGGCGCATCGATGCGCAAGGCTTTGCGCGGCGCATAGTGACTGGCGAGCTGGCCCGGCGCCTCGATCGCATCGGGCTCCCCCGCTTCCGCGTCGAAGCGCTCGATCATCTCATGGTCGCCACCCAGCGCTTTCAGGATCGCGTCGGTCGTGACGGGGCCGTGCCGCAGGATGCGCGTCGTGCCGTACACCTCGCGCACGATGGTCGATTCGAGCCCGCGCTCAGTCGCGCCGTCATCGATGATCAGCGGGATCCGCACGCCTAGGCTGTCGAACACGTGGATGGCGCGGGTCGGGCTGATCGATCCGCTCGTATTGGCCGAAGGGGCGGCGAGCGGCTTGCCCGTCGCGGCAAGCAGCGCGCGTATCGCCGGGTGCGCGGGGACACGAACCGCGATCGTCTCCAGCCCCGCCGTCACTAGCGACGCGATCGGCGCATTGGGGCGCTTGGGCAGCACCAGCGTCAGCGGGCCAGGCCAAAAGGCGGCGGCGAGCAGCTCGGCACGGTGATCGAACGCCGCCAGCATGTTCGCGGCGGCAAAGTCGAGGACATGCACGATCAGTGGATTGAAGCTCGGCCGGCCCTTCGCTGCATAGATGCGCGCGACCGCCGCCGCGTCCGTCGCATCGGCGGCAAGCCCATAGACCGTCTCGGTCGGCACCGCGACCGGCTGACCGGCGGCGACAAGCCGCGCCGCCTCGGCGATCGCGGCATCGCCGAACGGCAGGATGCGGGTCGGTGTGGTCGGTTGATCGGTCATCGCGCGCGGCTATAGCGGCAGGCGAGCGATAAGAGGACCCTCGCGATGTTCACGCCTGCCACCGCCGAGCAGCGCTTCGTGCTCGATCATGTCGTCGACATCGCGGCGCTGGCCGGGACCGAGCGCTTCGCCGCCGCGACGCCCGACATGGTCGATGCGGTGCTGGAGGGTGCCGGCGCGTTCGCGGCGGGCGAATGGGCGCCGCTGCTTCGCGAGGGCGACACGGCGGGACCGCGCTGGACGCCTGACGGTGTGAAGATGCCCGCGAGCTTCATCCGCGCCTATCACGAGTATGTCGAAGGCGGCTGGGGGACGATCGGCGTGCCCGAGGCCTTCGGGGGGCAGGGCCTGCCCTTCGCGCTGCAGACCGCGGTGCTCGACACGCTGGGGGCCGCGAACATGGGCCTTGCGCTCGCCCCGACGCTCACCGTTGGCGCGATCGAGGCGCTAGTGCATCACGGTTCGCCCGAGCAGCAAGCGCTCTATCTGCCGCATCTCGCGACCGGCGAATGGACCGGCACGATGAACTTGACCGAACCGCAGGCCGGCTCCGATGTCGGGGCGCTGCGCACTTCCGCGACGCCGCGCGGCGAGGGCAAGTGGAGCATCAAGGGCACCAAGATCTTCATCTCGTTCGGCGATCACGACATGGCGCCCAATATCGTCCACCTCGTCCTCGCGCGCACGGCGGATGCGCCGGCGGGGACGCGGGGCATTTCGCTGTTCCTCGTGCCCAAGTTCCGCCTCGATGCGGAGGGTCGGCCGGGCGAGGCGAACGACGTCCGCGTCGTCTCGATCGAGCACAAGATGGGGCTCCATGCCTCGCCGACCTGCGTGCTGAGCTTCGGCGACAGCGACGATTGCATCGGCGAACTGATCGGCGCCGAACATGGCGGGATGCGCGCGATGTTCACGATGATGAACAACGCGCGGCTGAACGTCGGGCTGCAGGGCGTGCAGGTGGCGGAGGCGGCGACGCAACACGCCGTCGCCTATGCCCGAGAGCGAATCCAGTCGGCCCGCGCCGGGTCGCCCGACCGGACCCCGGTGGCGATCATCGATCATCCCGACGTGCGCCGCATGTTGCTGCGCATGAAGGCGCAGACCCAGGCGGCCCGCGCGCTCGTCTATTACGCGGCCGGTCAGGTCGATCGTGCCGCGCTGGGCGACGAAGCGGCGCGCGATCGGCTCGAGCTGGTCACGCCGCTGGCCAAGGCGCACGGCACCGATATCGGCTGCGAGGTCGCCAGCCTGGGCGTGCAGGTGCATGGCGGCATGGGTTATATCGAGGAGACCGGCGCGGCGCAGTTCTACCGCGACGCACGGATCACGCCGATCTACGAGGGCACCAACGGCATCCAGGCCGCCGACCTGGTCGGGCGCAAGCTCGCTTTGGGCGTCGACGGAAAAGGGGGCGGCGCGTTCGCCGCGCTGATCGCCGACATGCGGCGTGACGCAGCGGACGAGGGGCTGATCGACCTGATCGACACGTGCGAGCGTATCGGCCGTCGTCTCGCCACCGCGCATGCCGACGACAAGCTTGCCGCGAGCTACCCGTTTCTCACCATGCTGTCGGTCGCTACCTGCGGCTGGCTGATGGAATGCCAGGGGCGGGCTGCCGGGAAATCAGGCGGCGACGCTGCCGCATTTACGGCGATGAAGCGCGCGGCGGCGCGTTTCTATGTCGAACAGATCGTCCCGGAGGCACTTGGTCTAGCCGCTGCGGCAAGCGCCAGCGCCGACCTGCTCTATTCGGTCGAGCCGGAGATGTTCGCCGCATGACCGAGCCGTTCGATCTCGACGCCTATCTCGCGCGAATCCGCCTGCCGGCGCGCCCGACGCTCGACGCGCTGGGGCTGGCCGCGTTGCAGCGCGCGCATCGCCTTGCCATTCCGTTCGAGAATCTCGACATCCGGCTTGGCCGCGGCATCCGCATCGACAGCGCGAGCGTGTTCGCCAAGCTCGTCACGGCGAAGCGCGGCGGTTACTGCTTCGAGCAGAACCGGCTGTTCGGCGACGCGCTGGCCGCTTTGGGCTTCGTCGTGCGGCCGCTTCTCGCGCGGACGTGGCTGGGTGTCAGCGAGACGCCGCCGCTTACCCACACGCTCAGCCTCGTCCATATCGACGGGCAGGACTGGGTTGCCGATGCGGGGTTCGGCGGCAGCTACGCCCCACCGATCGTGCTGGCCGATGGCGCCGAGGCCGTCGCGCCGGACGGCGCCCGCTTCCGGCTCGTTCCCGACGCATCGTTCGGCTGGATGCTGGAGCGCGACGGCAACCCGGCGACCACCGACGGGCGTGAC
>JBDSKT010000277.1:0-3386 GCA_039916765.1 Sphingomonas sp. | reverse complement strand
GCGCGCGGGGCGATTGCCGCTGCCGCGCGCCGCTTCGATTTCTCCGACACCGCGCGGCTAGATGCCGAACTGCTGATGGCCGAAGCGCTCGACATCGACCGCGACAAATTGCTGCTGTCGCCGCCATCGCGCACGGTGCCCAAGCGCTTCTGGACGATGGTCGAGCGCCGCTCCGGGGGCGAGCCGATCGCCTACATCACCGGCGCGCGCGCCTTCTGGACCATCGACCTCGCGGTCGGCCCCGGCGTTTTGATCCCTCGCGCGGACAGCGAAACACTGCTCGAAAGTTCGCTCGAACAATTTCGCGATTCCCCTCCGCGGCGCATTCTAGACCTTGGAACGGGTCCCGGTACGCTGCTCCTCGCCGCGCTCGATCAATGGCCGGATGCAACCGGCATCGGCGTCGATTCGTCCCCCGCTGCGCTGGCGATGGCGCGCGCCAATGCCGCGCGGCTCGGCATGGCGGATCGCGCGGTGTTCCGCGACGGCGACTGGGGCGCGGGTCTCGCCGGGCGTTTCGACCTGATCCTCGCCAACCCGCCGTATATCGGCACCGGGGAGATGCTCCCCGTCGAAGTGGTCGATTACGAACCCGCCGATGCGTTGTTTGCCGGTGAGGACGGGCTCGATGCCTACCGCCGCATCGCGCCGCAACTGTCCGCGTTGCTCGCGCCCGGGGGTGCGGCGGTGCTTGAGATCGGCGCGACCCAGGCTGACGCGGTTTCCGCGCTCCTCGTCGCCGAAGGTTTCGATGTCATGATGGTGCGCGATCTCGCCGGGCATGCCCGCGCGTTGATCGCGACTTGAATCGTGCCGCCGAGGCCGCAATATTCTTCTTGGAGAATGCCGGCGCGCGCGCTATGAGCGCCCCAGGGGCACGCGATCTCAACACAAGTAGTTGAATCGGGCGGCTGCCCGCTTCCTTCGTCAAAGCCGCTGCAGTCCGGCGGCCTGGCAGGATCGTTCCGGCAGGATTCCCTGGCGGGCGTTTTCCGGGAGGCACGCTTCCATATTTCCGGAGCAACGACCGATTTGGTTTCGAAGGACGAGGACAACAACACTTGATCAACAATCGTCAGGCCGGCCGCCGTCGCGGCCGTGGCGGGCAGCAGCAGCGCTCGCAGGGTAACCCGGGACGTCCCGATAACGGCAATCGCATCGATAATCGTGCGCGCGGAAACGCCGCGCAGTTGCTCGAGAAATACAAGAGCCTCGCCGCCGATGCCCAGCGCAGCGGAGACCGGGTGAACACCGAATATTATCTGCAGTTCGCGGACCATTATTTCCGCGTGCTGGCCGAAACGCGGTCGCGGTTCGAAGAGAACCGACAAGCGAATGGCGGTCCTGCCTATCAGGAGGATGAGCAGGAATATGACGAGGACGGCGAACCGATCGCACCTCGTGAGCGGCAGCAGTCGCAGCCGCAGCCGCAGCATCACGCCGGCCAGCAGGGACGTCAGGATTATCAGCCGCGCCAGGACCAGGCCGAAGGCGGGCGTGACGATCGCCCACGCCGCTCCAGCAGCAATAATGGCAACGGCAATGGCAGCTATGATCAGCAAGGCGAGCGCCAGCAGCGCGGCCCAAGACCGGAGCGTGGGGGACAGGATCGCGGCGCCCGTCAGGATTTTGACCGCGACCCGCAGCCGCAACACGGTTCCGTGGAGCGTTTTGTCGCCGAAGGACCGTTAGGGGTCGAGGGCGAACCGATCGCGGAGCAGCCTCGTCGTCGTGGTCGCCCGCGGCGCGAGGACAGTGCCGCACCATCGGGCTTCGATGCCGGCATTCTGCCGCCTGCGCTCGGCGTATCGGCCAAGAGCGACGAGGATATGGCGGTGCCGGCGGAAAAACCGCGCCGCCGTCGCGCGCGGGTAGAAGCTTCCGAGACCCCGCCCGCCGAATAGCCCGTCGTTTCCATGAAACGATCTAAATTGGGGCCGGTCGCCATGTGCGCCGGCCCCTTTTCGTGTCAGTCCCGATCGTCGATCCGCTCGTCGTGGCCGGTTCCCGAACTGAGGAAGATCAAACCCATCAGCGCCGCCGCCATCAATACCGATCCGCCGATGCCGCCAATCGTGGCAAGGATCGCGATCCATGACAGTGGCCCGTAGAAATGTTCGAGTCCGATGACGGCGCAGCACGAGCAGACCGCGGCCGCCAGCGTCATCCCGATCATCGTCCGGCGGTAGCGCGCCCAGGCGAAGGCCGCCTGCTCGGGATCGTCCAGGCCAGGTCCGCGTTCCATTCTTCCTCTTGGCGCCTGCTGATCGAATCACCAAATCGTACATGGCGGTCGGCGGGATCGTACGAGGAGACGGATCATGACAATCGGCGCAATTTTGAGCGGCAAGGGCCGCGGCGTGATTTCGGTTACCGTCCACCAGAGCGTCGGCGATGCGGTCGCCATGCTGGCGGAACATCGTATCGGCGCGCTTCTGGTCATGGACGAGACGAACGTGGCGGGAATCTTCTCCGAACGCGACGTGATTCGCGGCGCGGCTGAACAGGGGCCCGCGGTGCTCGACCGAAAGGTTGGCGACATCATGACCGCGCCGGCGATCACGGTCGAGCCGGGAGAGCCGGTGATCGGCGCGCTATCGTTGATGACCAAACGGCGTGTGCGACACCTTCCGGTGATCGAAGGCGGGCAGGTACTTGGCATCGTCTCGATCGGCGATCTGGTCAAATACCGTATCGACCGGATTGAGGCCGATGCCGAGGCGATGCGCGCCTACATCCAGTCCGCGTAATTTTCATTGGCGACGCGAGCCCAATACCCGCCACGGAATCACGCCCCGCGGGGCGCGCGAGAGGCAACCTAGTGCCGCGATTCGCTGGTCCCGACGCCGTTCGCGCAGGGCAGAGCCGTCATCATCGCCGTCGGCGGACGCGAATAACTAGCGGATTTTGGCCATTTTTACGCAGTCGTGAAACAAAATTGCAAAAAGCGTTTGACGGCTCGGAACCCCCAACATATACGGCCTCCACCGCAGCGACGGACCACACGGTTCGCCTCCACGGTCACCAGGAACCAGGCGCAAGACCGCCCCACTAAAAAGGGGTTCGGGAAGGCGTCGGGCTTTTGCGCTCTTTGACATTGTCGGTTTAGATGAAGGGACATGTGGGCGGCGGCCCCGGGTCCAGCGTTTTCAAGGCGCTGGGTGCTCGGTAAAGCTAAGTCGTTCTCATATGTCCTTCACGTATCCATACGTAATGGACGTTCCTTTCGGCTTCGGCTGGATGGGGCGTCTGGAAGATATTGTGCAGAGCGGCTCCTTGAAATGAGCGGCCTGATCGTGGAATTCCACCGCGATCTTGTCGTACATAAACTTGAGAGTTTGATCATGGCTCAGAATGAACGCTGGCGGCATGCCTAACACATGCAA
>JBDSKT010000276.1:0-4902 GCA_039916765.1 Sphingomonas sp. | reverse complement strand
GATGATCGCCGCCGTCGCGCGCTCGACGGGGGAACGGTATCGTGCCGCTGCAAGCCACGGACCTGACATGGATCGGATTCGTCGCGAGCCACGCGGTCGCGGTGGCGGGTGTTGCCCTGATGTGCGGCGCCTTGTTCGTCCTGGCCGGCCGACTCCGCGCGTTCCAATCGCGCGCCCGGGCGAGCGAGCTGGAGTTCGCGACCTTGGGAGAGGAACTGGGCCTGCTGATCGACGGGGCGACCAACTACGCGATCATCATGCTCGATCCCGGCAAACGCGTGACGATCTGGAACAAGGGGGCGGAACGCATGCTTGGCTGGCCGGAAGCCGAGGCGCTGGGCCGGGGTTCGAACCAGCTCCTCCACGCGGACCAGGCCGGCACCGATTTCGACATGGATTGCGAGACGGCGATCCGCGCCGGACGCATGGAGCGCGACGTCACGCTCTTCACGAAAAAGGGTACGTCGTTCGTCGCCAATCGGACGGTGACCGCGCTACGAGACCATGCCGGCAGATCACGCGGGTTCGGCGTCGTCATCCACGACTTGTCGCAACACCGCGCCGCAGAGGCGGCGCTTCGCGTTCGGGAAAATCACCTGACGTCGATCCTGGCCACCGTACCCGACGCGATGATCGTCATCGACCGCCACGGCACTATCCTTTCCTTCAGCGCCGCCGCGGAACGCCTTTTCGGCTATCGCGAGGCGCAGCTTCTTGGATCGAACATCAGCCGATTGATGCCCTTTCCGGATCGCGCGCGCCACGACGGTTACATCGAAGCCTATCTCAACACAGGCGAGCGGAAGATCATCGGGATCGGGCGGATCGTCGTTGGCGAGCGGGCCGACGGATCGACCTTTCCGATGGAGCTGTCGGTGGGCGAGGCAGGAGAAGGCGACACCCGCATCTTCACCGGCTTCATCCGAGACCTGACCGACAAGCAACGGGCCGAGTTGCGGCTTCAAGAACTTCAATCCGGGTTGATCCACGTATCCCGCCTAAGCGCCATGGACACGATGGCATCCACCCTCGCGCACGAGCTCAACCAACCACTCACCGCGATCGCGAATTATCTCGAAGCCGCGCGCGATCTCGCCGACACGCCGGACGACGAGAGCATGCCGCTCATTCGCGAGGCGGTGGCGGAAGCTGCCAGCGAAGCGCTACGCGCGGGGCACATCGTCCGCCGGCTGCGCGATTTCGTCGCACGCGGAGAGATCGAGAAACGCGTGGTCGATTTCGCGCGCCTGGTAAACGAAGCGGTCGCGCTTGCGATGGTTGGCGCGCGAGAGAGAGGTGTGTCCGCGACGATCGCCATCGACCCCGAAATCCATGCGGTGCTTGTCGATCCCGTGCAGATCCAGCAGGTCGTGGTCAATCTCGTGCGCAACGCCGTCGAAGCATTGGCGGGGATCGACGACGGGCATATCGTCGTTACCGGCAGCATCGCCGAAAACGACATGATCCGGTTGGCGGTGGCGAATAATGGGCCCGGTCTGTCGGACGGCGTGGCAAGCCAACTCTTCTCCGCCTTCGTAACCACGAAGGACAGCGGCATGGGTCTCGGCCTGTCGATCTGCCGGACGATCATCGAGGCGCATGGCGGACGAATCTGGGCGGAGCGGCAGTCGATATCGGGATCCGGTGCGACCTTCATCTTCACGCTTCCCCAGGTTGACGAGGAGAGCATCCAGTGACCGAGAAACGTCTGGTCCACATCGTCGATGACGAAGACGCCGTACGCCGCTCGGTGAGCTTCATGCTCAAGACGTCGGGCTTTGCGGTCGCGACCTATGACAGCGGGGTGGCGCTGCTGCGCGACGTGCGCTCGATCGCGCCGGGGTGTATTCTGCTCGACGTGCGGATGCCCGAAATGGACGGTCTGGAGGTCCAGGAGCGACTGCGCGAGATGGGCATCGCGCTTCCCGTGATTATCCTTACCGGCCACGGGGACATCGGCCTCGCCGTCCGCGCGATGAAGGCCGGGGCGGTCGATTTCATGGAAAAGCCGTTCGAAAAGGCGGCGCTGCTCGCGGTGATCGAAACCGCTTTCGGGCGCCTGGAATCCTCTGGTCAGTCGGTGCGTCAGCGCGAAGAGGCCGAAGTCCGGATCGCCGCATTGACCCCGCGCGAACGCGAGGTGCTGGAGGGCCTGGCGCAGGGCCTGCCGAACAAGACGATCGCCTACGACCTTGGCATTTCAGCCCGAACGGTGGAGGTGCACCGGGCCAACCTGATGGCCAAGCTTGGTGTGCGCAGTTTTTCCGACGCGCTGCGCATTGCCTTTGCCGCGGGTCTGGGCGCAGCGACCGGATGAGTGTCCGCCTTTTGCACGAGTGATGACGCCGACCCGCGCCGTCGTTCAAGTCTATCTCGAACGGCGCAATCCTGAAGCCGCAAGCGCGGCGATCCATACGTAGATTTGCGAACGGCGTGACCCGGAACGCCCACCTATATTGGTGGACGGAGGAAATAGGGCATGCAGTTGCGCGACCTGATCCTGATCGTCGATGACGGCGCGGCGGACGATGCGATCGTAAACGGCGCGCTCGCCACGGCGTCACGCCACGATGCGCATCTGGCGATCGTGGTCATATCGGTCACGCCCATTCCGGGATACACATTCCCCGTCTTTCCTCTCGCGACCACGATCGAGGAGATGCGGGATCGTGCGGATGCCAAGGTTCGCCGGATCGAAGCGGCGGCGACGCGCGCTGGCGTTCCCGCCGAGGTGCGGATCGTGAGCGACCGCGTGCAGGACCTGCTCGACAAGGCTCCGGTGCAGACGCGCTATGCCGATCTGGTGATGTTCGGCCCGGCATCGACCTGGGAAGATGACTGGATGCGGCGCCGCGTCGCCGAAAACGTCTTGCTGCGCTCGGGGCGTCCGCTGCTGTTCCTGCCGCGCAGCGGTGCCGTCCCGTCTTTCGAGCGCGCCGTCATCGGGTGGAATGCGAGCGACGAAGCGGCGCGCGCGTTGCACGCCGCGATGCCGTTCCTGCGCGATCGGGCGGAGGTGATCGTCGCCGTGATCAACGCCAGCGCTTCCCGCGACTCGCATGGGTCCGAACCCGGTGTCGCCCTTGCGCGCCATCTCACGCGGCACGGTCTTCGGGTCACCGTCGATTGCTCGTCGGTTTATGCCGGGGGCGAGGCCGATGCGCTGCGCGACCTGGCGATTGCGCGCGGCGCCGATCTGCTGATCCTGGGCGCGTATGCCCGGTCGCGGATCCGCGAACTTTTGCTGGGCGGCGTGACGCATACGCTGATGACCGAACCCGCCCTCCCCACCTTGATGATGCATTGAGGCGATGATGCGGACCGATCAAAGCTCGATATGGGCGGACGCGATCCTGGGGGAAACGGGGTTCAGGATAACGCTCGCCTTTGGCGGGATCATCGCCGTCACCATGGCCATTCTGGTCCTTCACCTTGCAGGAGCGAAATGATGACCGACGCAGCGTTCGCAACGATGGAAAAGCCGCCGATCCAGCATGCCTTGATTTACGTGAACCCTTCGCCCGACAGCTTCGATCACGCCATCGTCGAGGCTTATCAGGCCGAGGCTTCGGCAAGGGGGCAGCGGGTCGTCGTCCGGGATCTTTATGGCATGGGGTTCGATCCCTTGCTCCGCGCCGTCGAGCGTCCCCTGCACGGCGCCTGGTCGCCGGCACCGGACGTTCTTGCCGAACTCGATATATTGCGGTCGAGCGATATCCTCGTGCTGGTCTACCCGATCTGGTTCGGGATGCCGCCCGCCATGCTCAAGGGATATGTCGATCGGGTGCTGGGCGCGGGCTATTCGTTTCGCGATCTGCACGATCAAATCGGGCAGGAGGTACTCAAGCACAAGCCGCTTCTGTCCTTCAGCACGTCCGGGGCCTCGAGGCCGTGGCTCGACGAACAAGGGCAAATATTGTCGCTGCGCGAGGTATTCGACGTTTATCTCTGGCGCGGATTCGGCATGAAGCAAAGCGAGCATGTCATGATCGACTGCGTCGTGCCCCATATAAGCCAAACCTATGCGCGCGAGCAGCTCGAGCGCGTACGGCAGGTCGCCGAACGCACCTGCTCGGTTCTCGCGAGCGATCGGCATTCCGCCCATACCGCCGAAGTCATGGCGCGGCGAGCGGATCGGCCGAGAGCGGCTTCGATCCAAAATGGCGCCGCGCCCAGAATTCCTTGACGTGATCGCGTTCTTGGCTGGAACGACATCATCCACACCATCGATCCGGAGGATGTCGCATCGATCGCGCTGGCCTGGCGGCTCGGCTTCAGCAACAGCGGAGCTGCCACGTTTGCCAGCGCCGCTTACGCCGTCCTACATGCGCGCGGCATGGCATATTCGCCGCCATGGCGTGGTCCAACCTTTCAGCAATGCGCCGGCGCGCCAACGAGGCCTCGACCGCGCGCGCCGGACGCGACATCAACGCGACACCGACGCGCCTTCGACGCGCCGGATCGAGCCGAAAAGCCCGTGAAAACGCGCCAGCGTGTGAAGAGTGTGAAGATTCGACCAGTGTCCGCGCTTGGCACATCGAGCCGACGACCCACCACTTCAGGCACCATGGCGACGTCGCAGCGCGACGGTGCAGGCCGATCACGCGGCCCGTGTCACCGCCCAACACGCCGCCCGAGAGATGAGTAGGCGCGACGCGCCGCCTCGCTCCCGGCAATCGCCGCGCGGAACGACAAGGCATCGAAGCCCGATGTCCTACCTCGGCCCCGGCCTCATCACTGGCGTGGCCGACGACGACCCCAGCGGCATCGCCACCTATTCGCAGGCCGGTGCCCAATACGGGTTCGACATGCTGTGGACCATGCCGGTCGCTTACCCCTTGATGTCCGCCGTGCAAGCGATGTGCGCTCGCCTCGGGCGGGTCACCGGAAAGGGATTGGCGG
>JBDSKT010000275.1:0-3176 GCA_039916765.1 Sphingomonas sp. | reverse complement strand
CGCCACCCTCATGCCAGGGACGGAGCCGGCAAATAGCCGCCTTCCCGTTCTTACATCTGTCCCCATAGCACAGGGCGGATCGGCACGGAATCATGCGGTTTCATGCGGACTGAAAGCGGGGCCAATGCCAGCTAAAAAATGGCGGATTTCTCGGGTTTTTTGGCTGTTTTCCGGGCTTTTAAAGCCGGAAATTGGCGGAGACGGAGGGATTCGAACCCTCGGTACGGTTTCCCGTACGACGCTTTAGCAAAGCGTTGGTTTCAGCCACTCACCCACGTCTCCGGCTGCGGCAGATGCGGGGCTATAGCGAGGGTCTGGGGCGCGATCAACCGGATGCCGCGTCGGGCGTTTTAGCGCGCAATCGACTCGGCTCGTCGCTCCGTTCATTGCGGGTCAAGACACGGCGTCGCTAGAGTGTAGCAGGTTGTGTTTTGGGGGATGAACGATGCGCAAGGTCTTGACGATCCTGTCGCTGCTCGCGCTAGCGGGGTCCGGGGGATCGGTTGCCGCGCAGGTACGCACGATCGACCCCAATCAGTCGATCGACGCCGACCTTCAGGGCCGTCAGGCGAACCCGCCACCGCCGATCGCAGCCGATCAGCAACGCTACCCTGATCAACAACGTTATCCGGACCAGCGCTACCCCGACCAGCCACCGCCGCCGGTATCGGCAACTGGTCAGGCTGCCCAAGGAACGCCTCTTGGCACGCCGGGGTCTACGCGCGCGGCCGCCGACGCCGCGGCAGCGCGTGGCGACACGTTCGATCATGAAGAGGTGCTGAGCGCGGCGGAGAGCACGTTCGGCAAGGGCGCGGCCGGGCTAGCCGGGATCGTCGAGCGCACCCTCAAGCAGCAAGGCTATCCCAATGCCTATATCGCCGGGCGCGAGGCGGGCGGCGCGATCGCAATCGGGCTGCGATACGGAGCTGGGACGATGTTCCATAAGGTCGAGGGGCAAATGCCGGTTCACTGGACCGGCCCTTCGCTCGGCTTCGATCTCGGTGGCGATGCGAGCAAGGTATTCGTGCTGGTCTACAATTTGTACGACAGCGAGGATTTGTTTCGGCGCTTTCCCGCCGGCGAGGGACGACTGTACGTCGTTGGCGGCTTTTCGGCGACCTATCTACGGCGCGGCAACATCGTCCTGATCCCGATCCGCCTGGGTGTCGGCTGGCGGCAGGGGGTCAATGTCGGCTACATGAAATTCTCGCACAAGGGAAAGATCCTGCCGTTCTAAGCCCGGCGGGCGAGCGGTGATCTTGGCCGCAGCTCGCGCGGAGGACATGTCATGAGCATCGACGACACGATCATCGAAACGCCCGACGGGCCGATGACCTGGGCTCAGTGGAAGAAGAAAAATCCGGTCCAGCTTCCCTCGCGGCGCACCAAGGGCAAGGCACTGCCGGTCAAGGTGAAAAAGTTCACCGAGCCGAAATAACGACGCCGTTCATTCCGCGATCCGCCAGTTCAGTGTTTCGCCGGCATGGAACGGCACCAGCGCGGTCTCGCCATCACCGATCCGGTCCGGCACATCGGTCGGCGCGCGTTCGAGCGTGACGGTCCCGCTATTGAGCGGCAGTCCGTAAAACCGCGCGCCATGGTCGGATGCAAAGCCCTCCAACCGGTCGAGCGCACCCTCCTCGTCGAACACGCCGACATAACTTTCGAGCGCGAAAGGCGCGTTGAAGATGCCCGCGCAGCCGCATGTCGCCTCCTTGCGGCGCACGTCGTGGGGCGCGCTGTCGGTGCCGAGGAAGAATTTGCGCGATCCCGATACCGCCGCGGCGCGTGCCGCCAAACGATGCCGTTCGCGCTTGGCCACCGGTAAGCAATAAGCGTGCGGGCGGATTCCGCCGTCAAACAGCGCGTTACGGTTGATCAGCAGGTGGTGCGGCGTGATCGTCGCGGCGAGGCAGGGGCCGTTCGCGGAAACGAAATCAACCGCTTCTGCCGTGGTGATATGCTCCAGCACGATCTTGAGCGCGGGAAAATCACGCACCAGCGGCGCGAGCACGCGCTCGACGAAGACCGCCTCCCGGTCAAAAATATCGATCTCGCGATCGGTCACCTCGCCGTGGATGAGCAACGGCATGCCGATGCGTTGCATCGTCTCGAGCACCGGCGCGAGCGCGCGGATGTCGGTGACGCCGTGCGCCGAATTGGTCGTCGCATGTGCAGGGTAAAGCTTGCACGCCACCCACACGCCACCAGCAAAGCCCCGCTCGATCTCTTCACGATCGGCATGATCAGTCAGGTAGCAGGTCATCAGCGGCGTGAAGTCGCTGTCACGCGGTAACGCGGCGATGATCCGGGCGCGATACGCCGCGGCGGCCGCGATACTCGTTATCGGCGGAGTAAGGTTGGGCATGACGATTGCCCGGGCAAACTGACGCGCTGTATGCGGAACGACCTTCGCCAGCATATCGCCGTCCCGCAAATGGACGTGCCAGTCATCGGGGCGGCGGATCGTCAGGCGCTCGGTCATCATGCCTGCCTACCCGCCCATCGCTCGAATCGCCAGCGACGGCTATTGCGGCGGCCCGTTACGAACCTTAGCTGGGATCGATGCCCGCCACGATGCTCGCCGACCGTTCGCTGCTTCGCCTGTCGGGGGATGACGTGCGGGGCTTCTTGCAAGGTCTGGTCACCAACGACGTTACCGGTCCACTGCCGGTTTGGACGGGATTGCTGACGCCGCAAGGCAAGGCATTGTTCGATTTCATCGTCTGGAACGACGGCGACGCGGTGCTGCTCGACTGCGAGTCTTCCGCCGCCGATACGTTGGCGCGGCGGCTCGCCATGTACCGGTTACGCCGCTCGATCGCCATCGAGCCAGTAGAGGGCGCTGTGCACTGGTCGGCGGACGGCGATGCGGGCACGTCCGACCCGCGCCTGCCCGAACTGGGCCGCCGCTGGGTCGCGACCCCCGGCGAAGGCGCCACTGGCTGGCATGCCCACCGCCTGGCACTCGGCGTCGTGGAGGGTCGCGCCGAGCTTGGCGACGGCGAAACGCTGTGGCTGGAATGCAATGCCGGCGAGCTGAACGGCGTCAGCTTCGCCAAGGGTTGTTACGTCGGCCAGGAAAATACCGCGCGAATGCACCACCGCGCCAAGATCAACCGACGCCTGGTCGTGACGCCGCTGAGCGAGGAAAGCAGCCGCACGCGCGCGGTGTA
>JBDSKT010000274.1:0-3126 GCA_039916765.1 Sphingomonas sp. | reverse complement strand
GCCGTTATGAAGCTGGCAGGACCGGCGGTGCGGAATCATCGGCCACCGCGGGACGCTTGTCGAACACTTCGTCGATCAGACCGAACTCCCTGGCTTCCTCGGTCGACATGAACTTGTCGCGGTCCATCGCGCGCTCGATCTCGTCGAGAGGCTTGCCGGTATATTTCGCATACAGCATGTTGAGATCGTGGCGCATGCGCAAGATCTCGCGCGCCTGAATTTCGATGTCCGCCGCCATGCCTTGCGCCCCGCCCGACGGCTGATGAATCATGATCCGCGCGTTGGTGAGCGCGACGCGCATGCCCGGCTCGCCGGCCGCGAGCAGGAAGCTGCCCATCGACGCCGCCTGTCCGATGCACACCGTGCCGACGCGCGGACGAATATATTGCATCGTGTCGTGGATCGCCATGCCCGCCGTGACGACCCCGCCCGGCGAGTTGATGTACATGTAGATGTCCTTCTTCGGGTTTTCCGACTCGAGGAAGAGCAGCTGCGCGGTAATCACCGAGGCCATGTGATCCTCCACCCCGCCGGTGATGAAGATGATGCGTTCGCGCAGCAGTCGCGAATAGATGTCGAAGCTGCGCTCGCCGCGGTTCGATTGCTCGATGACGATCGGCACGAGCCCCGCCTGCGTCTGCTGGAGGCCGAGCCCGGCCTGGGCCAGCGGGCTGGAGAAATCGCCGGTATCGAACGGATTGCGCATGGGTAATTCTGGTCCTTATGCCCTGGAGTACGCCTTACATCGTCGCTCGCCGCGTGGCGCGCAAGGGGTGGGAAAGGTAAACGCAGGGCAGCGGGCGATCCGTCAATCGATCGCGCGAACCCAGCGCGGCGATGCAGGCGTATGGAGAAGATTGCCGGCAAACTGCCTCGAACTTCACTCGTGACACGCGTAAGCGACGCGCGCTTAAACCCCGCCTTCGGGCGCCTTGTGAGCGAGATACGCGAGTCGCCGCACCTCGCGCCGCCCGCGCACCACGGTATCGAGGATCAGTCCGGCAAAACCGTTGAGCGCGGCGAGGATGACGAGCCCCGTGGCGAGAATCGCCGTCGGGAAGCGCGGGACCAGGCCGGTATCGAGGTAGGTCGCCACCAACGGCCCGGCCAAGACCATCGCGACGAGCAGCAACCCCGCGCCGATGGTGCCGAAAAACAACACGGGTCGCTCTATACGGTAAAGCTGGACGATGGTGTTGAGGATACGGAAACCGTCGCCATAGGTGCTGAGCTTTGATTCCGATCCTTCGGGCCGCGCGAAATAGGGTGTCTCAACCTCCGCTACGGGCATTTTGAGCTCCAGCGCGTGGACGCTGATCTCGGTCTCGATCTCGAACCCGGCGGAGAGCACGGGGAAACTCTTGACGAAGCGGCGCGAGAAGACGCGGTAGCCGGACAGAATGTCAGTGAAACTGCGCCCGAACAAGCGCGCAAGCATTCCAGTCAGCAACGCATTGCCAAACTGGTGGCCGCGACGATAGGCGGCGTCGGCAGGCTTGACCCTGCTGCCGACCACCATATCGAGCTGCTCGTCGCACAAGCGCCTGACCAGCGCGGGTGCGGAGGCCGCGTCGTACGTGGCGTCGCCATCGGCCATCACGTAGATATCGGCATCGACATCGGCGAACATGCGACGCACGACGTTGCCCTTGCCTTGCATTCGCTCCGTGCGAACGATTGCGCCCGCCTCGCGCGCAACGTCGATGGTGCGATCGCTGCTGTTATTGTCGTAAACATAGATGGTCGCGCCGGGCAACGCCGCGCGAAAGCCGGCGACAGTCTGCGTGATCGCCGCCTCCTCGTTATAGCAGGGCAGCAAAACTGCGATGCGCGGCATGATCATTCGCCTCCCTAGCCACCTTCCCAAGTGGAAAGCGGATGCGGAGCCTTGCGCATTGACTCGCCAGTCGAAGCCGGAAGAGGGTTGCGAAGCAAAGCTTCGTGCGGCGATCGGGCGACCGCCTAGCCACTACCAGCTGCGACTAAGGCGTGATCCGCGCAAGTCCGCGCAACCCTTTCCCACAAGGGGTAAGCGAAGAAAAGACGTCAGCCCTTTTTCGCCGGCGCCTTTTTGGCGGCAGGTTTCTTGGCCGGCGCTTCCTCGACTTTTGGCGCTGGCGCTTTTTTTACCGCCGCCTTCTTCACCGGCTCCGCCTTGACGAGGTCGTCACCCGGCGCGGCGGGTTCGATATCCGCCTTTTCGAGCTTTTTCGGCTTCGCCGCAGACTTCGTCTCGGGAGCGTTCTTGGCCGACGCCTTCTTGGCCGTGGCCTTCTTCGCGGCCTTGGGCTTGTGGTTGTCGTGATCGTGATGGTGCGTACCGGTTGAGAAGCCTTCTTCGCTTTCGATCGCCGCTTCCAGTTCCTCGCGGGTCACTTCGCGCTCGCTGATCTGGGCCTTATCGAACAGCCAATCGACCACCTTGTCCTCATAGAGCGGCGCGCGCAGCTGGGCAGCGGCCATCGGATCCTGCTGGACATATTGGATGAAGCGCTGGCGATCATCGGGGCCGTATTGCTGCGCGGCCTGCGCGATCAGGCGGTTCATTTCCTGCTGGCTGACCTCGACGCCGTTGGCTTGGCCGATCTCCGACAGCAGCAGACCGAGGCGAACGCGGCGCTCGGCGATCGCGCGGTAATCGTCGCGCTCGGCTTCCATTTCCTTCAGCGCCGCCTCGGGATCCGGCTCGTGCGTCGCTTCATGCTCCAGCTGTTGCCAAATCTGGTTGAATTCGGCTTCGACCATCGACGGCGGCACGGGGAAATCGTGCCCCTCGGCAAGCTGATCGAGCAGCTTGCGCTTCATATATGTACGCGTGAGGCCGTTATGCTCTTGCTCGATCTGCCCCTTGAGCAGACCCTTGAGCTGCTCAAGATCGGTCAGGCCGAGCGACTTGGCGAGTTCGTCGTCGATCTTGCTTTCCCCCGCGGTCTTCACCGCGGTGATGCTGAGGTCGAACGTCGCGGGCTTCCCAGCTAACGACTTCTCTTGATAATCCTCCGGAAACGTCACCGAAATCTGCTTCTCGTCACCGGTCTTCACGCCAATCACCTGATCCTCGAACCCCGGAATCAGGCGACCCGAGCCGATCTCGACCGACATGTCGGTGCCGGTGCCGCCGTCGAA
>JBDSKT010000273.1:0-10989 GCA_039916765.1 Sphingomonas sp. | reverse complement strand
TCTGCTTACACAGAGTTGGGCGAGCCTACCGAAATCAGGCAACTTCGAAATTATAAGTCATTGATTTTACGCGCTGCTCGAAGCGGGTTTGGTTTCTATTTCTCCCACTCTCCATACATTTTGAGTGGGACGAGACTTCCGCATAGCATTGATAACATTACATGTTTTGGACCACAACCGAAAACTGTGTAAGGAATTGTGTAAGTTTGGACGGTTCGAAGGGTCCGCTTTGCGCCCCAATTGTCGCCGTTTAGCTCGCATCGCCGCGACCCCGAAGCCGGTCATCGATAGCTTACAAATTGCTCACAATTTAGGCTGCCCTTGCGGCTTCCATCCAGCCTTTCCAATCAGCGCTGCGCGGGTGGCGTTATCGGCCGGGTAGAAGCATTTGAGTGTCAGTTCGGCAAGCGTGATATCGGTCGCGGTGCCGAACACCGTCGTGGTTGAAAGGAACGACAACGTCGCGCCGGTGGCCGGGTCGGCTAAAATCAACGGCACCGCGACGGCGTTCACCGTTCGGGGCGGCGCGTTACGGCTGGCAACCGGCAACGCGTTCAGTTCTGCGTGCAGCGCCGCGAGGACGGGGTCGCCCGAACGGTTCGCTTCGTCGCGCAGCCGGGCCAGCAAATGATGCCGCCATTCCGCAAGGTTGACGATGCGTGGTGCCAAACCCTCTGGTGAGAGGCTGAGGCGCAGGATATTGACAGGCGGATCAAGCAACGCCGGATCGATCCCGCCGAGTAATTCCCCCACCGCATCGTTGGCAGATACCAGGTTCCAGTGCCGATCGACCGCGAGAGCGGGGAACGGCGCATGCCCCGCCAGCACGGCATCGACCGCGGCTTTTGCGGCCGCCATATCGGGCTGGTCGAGCGACTGCTCGCGGTGCAGCGGGGCGTAACCCCCGGCGAGCAGCAGCCGGTTGCGCTCGCGCGGCGACATCGCCAGCGGTTCGGCGAGCCGCAGCAGCATTTCCCGGCTGGGGGCGGATCGGCCGCTTTCGACAAAGCTCAAATGTCTGGTGGAAATGTCCGCTTCCCCGGCGAGATCAAGCTGGCTGAGGCGTCGGCGCGCGCCAGTCGCGCAGCACGCTGCCGACGGAATCGAACTGGGTTGCCATGCTTGCGATATAGCGCACGCCATGCGGGATACCATTACCTGCGGGGTAATCGCGTGGCGCCGACCTTCCGCGCATCATGCTGGTCGTCCACAAAGGAGAACGACCATGACCGACCCGATGACCATCGCCGATCGCTATCTTGCTGTATGGAATGAGGCAGATCCGTCCGCGCGGCGCGCTAGACTTGCCGCGCAATGGGCGTCGGACGCGCGCTACGTCGACCCCTTGATGGCGGGCAGCGGCCCGGACAACATCGCCACGATGATCGAAGCGGCACGAGCGCAGTTTCCGGGGCATGCCTTCGCGCTTTCGGGCAAGCCCGACGGACACGGCAACCATGTCCGCTTCTCGTGGACGCTCGCGCCCGATGGCGGTGCGTCGGTCGGCGGTGGCACCGATTTCGTTCGGCTGGACGGCGAGGACCGCGTCGCGGAGGTGGTCGGCTTCCTCGACGGTGCATCGGCATGAGCGGGCCTTTCGTGAACCTGCCGGGTGGACACCAATTGTTCGTCCGCGATTGGGGTAGCGGCAAGCCTGTCCTTCTCCTCGCCGGCTGGGCGATGGATTCGCGCATCTGGTACGAGATCATGCTCGCGCTAAATGCCGCTGGCCTGCGTACGATAGCGTATGACCGGCGCGGGCACGGCCGATCGACCGATTTGGGAGGGTTCGATTATGATAGCTTGGCCGATGACCTGGCCGCCGTGCTTGCGGCGCTGGATCTGAACGACGTGACGCTGGTCGCGCATTCCGGTGCCGGTGGCGAAGCGATCCGTTATGCCAGCCGGCATGGCGCAAGCAGGATCGCGCGGATCGTCCTCGTCGGCGCCACCGGCCCAAAAATGTCGTCGGGACCCGATCATCCAGCTGGTGCAACGCCAGCGATGTTCGACGCGTTGTCAGCGCAACTCGCGACCGATCTGTCGGGATGGATCGACCAGAACATCGAGCCGTTCGCGCCTGGCACATCAACCTGCATCAACGAATGGATGGCGACGATGGTGCTCGATTGTTCCCGGCGCGCGATCGTCGATTTTCAGCGAACAATCGTCCAAACCGATCTGACCGCCGAGGCGGCGGAGCTCGATCTGCCGGTGACGATCATCCACGGCGATCGCGATGTGTCCGCGCCGATCGATCTGACGGCGCGGCGCTATGCGACGCTGATCCAAAACGCCGAGCTGATAATTTACGAAGGGGTGGCGCACGGCGTGATGGTGACCGACACTGTTCGCCTGGCGCGCGATATCATCGCGCTGGCCGATGTCGGATGACGGCGATGTCACAGACAACAGACCGGCGCGAGCTCGTCAACGACAGGTTGATCGACTCTCCAGGCGCACGGCGCCTCGGCATCCGGTTGGCATTGATCGAACGCTTCGGCGGTGCGGGAAATGCCGTTCGACTCATCCAGCGCGCCGGTCGGCGACAGTCTGTCGTGCGAGTGACGATCGCAACCGTTCAAGGGGCTGCTATCGCCGGGGCGCTAGTTACAGTGCCGCTTGCATGAGCGCAGCGCCCGGCAACAACCCCACGAGCATTTTCCGCGCTCATCCGATCACTCTCCCGACGCGCATCAGGCAGGATTAAATCATGTGGGCATACGAATATTCCGAAGCGATCGGGCTCGATCACCTGCGCAAGGTCGAACGGCCAGATCCGACGCCTGGTCATCATCAGATATTGCTCCGCATGCGCGCTTTTGCGCTCAACTACCGAGACCTGGCGATCGCCAACGGCCACTATCACGTCGGCGTTTCGCCACCATTGGTGCCTCTGTCTGACGGCGCTGGCGAGGTCATCGAGGTTGGTTCGGCCGTGACCCGGTTCCACCTCGGCGATCTGGCTTGCCCGACCTATCTGCCCGCCTGGATCAGCGGGCCGGCGCGCGCCGAAATCGGCCAACGGCGGCTCGGTGGCCCGAGCGACGGGGTCCTGGCGGAGTATATGTGTATTGACGAAGCGGAGGCCGTCCGTGCCCCGGCGCATCTCGACGCCGCCGAGGCCGCGACACTACCGGTGACGGCGGTGACGGCCTGGCATCAACTCTATGCCGTTGGATGCCTCTCACCGGGTGAAACATTGCTCGTGCAAGGGGCCGGTGGAGTCTCGACCGCCGCACTCCAACTTGCGCAGGCGGGCGGCACTCGCGTCATCGCTTTGTTGCGCAACGAGAAGCATGCCGACCGCTTACGCGCGTTGGGCGCAAGCGCGATCGTTGTAGCCGACGCGAAGGACTGGCCCCAACAGATCACAACCTTTAACGGCGGGGTCGGTGCAGATGCCGTCGTGAACGTGGCCGGAGGACGGACGCTCAACCCGTGCATCGCGGCGCTAAGGGTCGGTGGCCGGGTTCATCTCGTCGGCTATGCCGACGACACCAACGCATCACTCGATATCTTCACCGCGATCCGGCACGGTGTCACGATCCACATTGCAACAGCCGGAAACCGGGATAGTTTCGAGGCGATGGTCCGCGCCATGGAAGCCAATGCTATCCACCCGCCCGTCGCCGCTGCTTTTCCGGTCGCACAGTTCCGCGACGCACTCGATTATCTCGCCAGGGGCGGGCATCTGGGAAAAGTTTTGCTTATGGATTGATCATGTCGCGGTTAGCGCGAGGCGAGCGACGGTAACGGCACCGAGCTCACCTCTAACGCGGTGCTCGCCTGGTCCGGCGACGTCGGCATCGAGTGGCATTACATCGCGCCGGGCAAGCCCACGCAGAACGGGTTCGTCGAGAGCTTCAATGGTCGCATGCGCGACGAGCTTCTCAACGAGACGCTGTTCTTCACGATCGGCCAGGCCCGTTCGATCATGGCACGCTGGGTCGATGACTATAACACCGAGCGGCCGCACTCCTCGCTCGGCTACGCAACACCGGCGGCATTCGCCGCCGAACTCGAAAAGCAACGGGCGGGTTTAAACCCGCCCGTTGCTTCGCCTGCGCTCATGCGCGACAACACTGGTCGGTCTCTGGTTGCCGCTGGATGAAAGACGGGGGTCACGTCAAACAGAATAGGCGCATTGCGGACCCGCGACTTATCATTCAGCAATGGATTTGTCCGCTACCCACCGCGGTATCCTCAGCCGTTATGCGTGGCGCTGATGGCGAACAATCCCGCAGTACCCGCGACGTACAAGATGAGGACTATGAGTGAATCTATGCCCATCCTGAATACCTGGCGGCGAGGCCGAAAGATGAGGCCCGCAGCGTAAACGCATGTAAGGAGAATGCCGAGGCCGGCGAGATAAATGTCGCTGGCCTGCGCGTCGGGGAGCACAGCCTTGCCGGATATCAGGACTGCGAGCAGGAAAAGCACTGGCAGGAAAGCGTTGCCCCCGAAGATGTCGCTGATCGCGAGTTGGTAATCCTTCATCCGGACGGACGTAATGCCCGTGGACAGTTCTGGTAGCGCTGTCGCTGCGGCGAGTATCGTCGCGCCGAACAAGACGCCGGACAGGCCGATGGCGCTCGCGACCGCTTCGCCACTGCGTTCGAGCAAGACCCCCGCTACCAAAGTAATAACCGCGGCCGCCACGAAGACGAGCACCACACGCAGCGTGCTTTCGGACCGGTCGGCCGACGCGGTCTCCTTCGTGTCTTTCGAATGCCCCTTCGGTTTCTCCTGGACATCGGGCGCGTTGCCGCTCGTCTCGTGCCACGGTAGACTCGTTGCAGCGCGGCTCGACAGCCAGACCCCGCCGACCCACATCACGGCAATCATGACTGTGCCGGGCGTCAATCGAGCCGCGATGAGGTTGCTCGGGAGCTGCGTCGCCATGATCGCTACAATCAACACGGCGATGACCAACACCGCTTCAATCACAAGCGAAAGGCTAGCCGCGCGGTACGACATCGGCACGGCCTCCTTCATGGCAACGTCCATCGCCACCAGAACGACCGTCTGAATGGCAATCCCGCCTAGGATGTTGCCGACCGCGACCCCGACGTTTCCCGACAGTGCAGCGCTGACGGTGATCGCGATTTCAGGAAGGTTGGTCGCGACTGCGAGGACGATAATGCCACCAAGCGCGGCACCGAGCTTGAGGCGCGATGAAAGGATGTCCGTGGTGTCGGCGAGCTTCACGCCCGCGAACCAGATCACCGCTGCACTAGCAATGAAAATGACCAGTAGAACGATCGGAGACAGCTCGGAAAACATGACGCACACTATCAGCTGATAACGATGAGGCTACAGTGCTTGCGAACGGCGTCTGTGGACGCCCCTTTGGATGCAAGCGGTAAATTGGGGTATGTTGGCACGTGGTCGGATGCTGTCATCTGTCCGGCCTCGATGAGCAGCGCCATAGCTGCGGGCCAGTATGGGACTTCGCGGACCGGAACCACATCAGCTTTGCGCGCTTGGCTAGCGCTCTGCCATTCCCTGGTTCTTCCGGCCCCGTCTCGCCGACCGTTGTGCCATACCCTCCTTCGACCGCCTACCTCCCCGACGCCTCTGACCGCTGCCTTGGCTTACGCCGCGACCGCTGCCGGAGCTCTGTAATCCTCTTTCTTCGTCAGCAGCGCCCAGGCCACGCACGCCATCTTGTTGGCGAGCGCGACCGAGACGAGCATGCGCGGCTTGCGCGCGGGCGGCGCGCGCGCCTTTGAACTCGGCTATGACGGGCCCTGGGCGGGTCCGGCGGCGGCGAGGCTGGTGCGCGAACAGCAGCAGATCATGTTCGACTGGGTGGCGCGGCCGGCGAGGAGCCGAATTAGGGTCGGATAATTTCTAACCGGGTATTCGGGCCAGCGAGCTAAGATCCTCCCATTAGCATCGGAAATTCGAGTCTAGCGACGAAAGGCCGTCGGCCGAGCCGCATTTCGTTTCCGCCCAGGCGTTCTGCGCTCCACAAGCGACATGGGCCGCCTCTTGCGAGACGGCCCACGGTTTGATCTTGTTCTCGAGATCAGAAGCGGAAGCGCATGCCGGCGCGGCCGCCATAGCCCTCATAATCGCCGCCATTAGCGTAACGCCCTTCGAAGAAGCCGCTGACCGCGCCCTGGTTGGATCCGATATTCAGGCCCAACGTACCCTCGCCATAATCGCGCAAGCGCTGATTGCCGAACGTCACCACCTGGCCGCCGCTGGTGAAAGAAACCTGGTCCTGGCCCTTGAACTCATGGACGTAATTGCCGCCACCATAGACGGTCACCTTCGCGGCGCCGCTGTCGTACGTGTAACCAATCCGCGCGCCACCCTTGCCGCGCACGCCGTCCTGGTCGTTGAAGTCGAAGCTGCCCGACGTCACGGCGAAATCGTGGAAGTCGGAATGTGTGTAGGACACACTTGCCGCGGGCTCGACCCACAGGGTGCTGCCGACACGGAACCCGGCTTCCGCCTTGCCGCCATAAACCGAACCCTTCAACGTCTGGGCGTAACGCCCCGAGGTGCTGAGGTTCTGGCCCCAGTAATAGTCGTACTTGCCGAGTGCGTTGAGGAAGAAGATGCCGCTGTTGAAGCCGGCATAGACACCGCCATTGACTGCATTGAAGTTGATCCGATCGGCCGAGTCGGCGAAGTTCAGGTTTGAATTGAGGTAGCCGCCCGTCACCCCGAAGGCGAACGCGCCGCTGCCTGCCGGAGCACCGAAATCGACGCCCATCTGGCCGCCGAAATAATCCTGCTTGTACCCCATGTTCACCGGCGCCGTGATGCCGTTGTAGGTAAAGTTCCGATTGCCGCCATCACGCTGCTCGACCTGCCCGATCGCCTGTGCCCAAACGCGCCCGCCGGCACCGCCCGGGCCATTGGCCGCGACGTTATCGCGCAGTTCGCGCATATGGCCCGACCAAGCATCACCCGACTGCAGCCACAAATTGCGCGCCCCTTGGGCGAACAACGCGGTGCGGTACACGCCCGCGCCCGGCGTCGTGACCAGGCTGAAGGCGAAGGTCGTCGGGTTGTAGACGATGCCGTACTGGATCAGCCCCTGATCGACATTTGCGCCGTTGAGCGTGAACGCCGACGCGGTCGATGCCGCGCCCGCCTGGACCAGCACCGTGCCGGCGCTGGTGCCGAGCACCGCCGGCGTGTTGTTGAGCGGGGTGATCGACACGGTCGTCGATCCCGTCGCCGCGCCGCCGATGCGGAGCTGGTCGCTGGTGATGGGCGTGGCGCCGAAATTGACATCGAGGCCAAGCTGCGCGGCGCCGTTGCCCGTATAGGTGCCCGGTAGGACCAGCACGTCGCCGACATGGCCGTTACGCAAATCGATCAGGCCGCTGTTGTTGAACGTCTCGAGGCCGGTGAGCGCGACCGTGCCCGCTGTCGCTGACTGCCCCAGGACACGAAGCGTGCCGCTGTTGTTGAACACGTCGTTGCCGGCGCCGAAGTCGCTGCTGTCATTGGCGTTGAAGGTGCCGCCGTTGTTCACCGCGTCGGCGTTCGCGGTGAGCAGGATGCGCCCGTTGATCGTGCCGGTGTTGGTAATCGTCGCCGGACCGCCAGTGATCGCGAGAGCATAATTGCCGCCGTTGATCGTGCCCGCATTGTTCACCGTCGTGCCGGTGCCCGAGACGATCGTCGCACCGTTGTTGGTGCCGCCGAGCGTGCCCGAGGCAAGCGTGAGGTTGGCGGCAGTCGCCGCGCCGATGTTGACGCCGTTGAGGCTGGCCGAGTTGTTGGTGCCGCTGAGCGTCACCCCAACCGAGGACCCGGTGCTGTTCGCCACGATCGCCGAAGCGTTGCCGCCCGTTGTCGTGACGCCGTTCGCCGAGACGGCGACCGCGCCGTCGCCATTGGCGACGATGCCGCGGCTGTTTGTGCCGGTCGCCGCGACCTGCGCCACGTTGATGCCGACGCTGCCGGTCGAAGCGATGTTAATGCCGTCCGACGTCGCGCCGATGGTGGTGATCGGCCCGCTGCTGGCAAAGGTGACTGGCCCGGTTCCGGTAATCGCGACGGCGGTGCCGGTGCCGGTGGTCGCTGCTCCAGCGGCGGTCGCGCTAATCGTACCGGCTCCGCCCGCGATGCGAAGCGCATTCGCGCCATTGGCGGTCTGCTTGCCGCCGACGAAGTTTACCGCGCCGGTCGAGTTGATGACCGTCCCGGTCGCGCCTGCTTCGGACGCGGTGACCGCGCCCGTCGTCAGCGTTACCGCATTGGTCCCCGCATTAACGGTTAGGCCGTTGCCCGTCGTCGTCACGGTGCCGACGGTCAGATTGACCGGGGCGACCGAAGTGATGATCGCGCCCTGCGCGCCAGTGCCCGTCGTCGTGACGTTGCCGAGGTTGCCCGTTACGCCCGCGCCGGTGACGACGGCGGCGGTTACGCCGGCGCCGTTGGTGCGAAGCGTCGCGCCGTTACCGCGCAGGTTGATGGCCCCGGTCGATGCGAGATCCAGCGCGCTGGCGCTGTTGACGCCAACGCCGACGCCCGAGGTCGTGATGTTGCCATAGCCGGCATCGATCGCGCCCGTTGCGGCGCGGCTGAACAGGCCGGTCGAACCGTTCCCGGTCGTCGTGACGACGCCGGTGTTGGTTGTGACGGTGCCAGTGCCGACGGTATTGGCCGTGATGCCGTAAGCCCCGTTGCCGGAAGTCGTCGCCGACGTGGTGTTGACGAGCAGATTGCCGCCGCCCGACGTCGCGAACACGCCGTTGTTGTTGTCACCAGTGGTCGTGAGAGCGCCGCAATTGATCGTGCCAGAGCCGGTGCCCTGAACCTGCATGAAGATCGCCGTCGCGCCGGTGGTGCTGACGCTTGGGCATCCGCCGACATTTGCAGACCCGGTCGCATTGAAGACCTGGGCGAAGATGCCGTTATTGGTAGTGCTGGTGATCGCTCCCGTCCTGATGAGGACGGAACCGGTCGGACCGAAGGCACTCGCCCCGACGCCCGCGCCGTTGACGGAGTTGACCGTGCCGGTCGTGACCGACGCGTCACCGGCAAAAGACTGCGCGATGACGCCGTAACCGCCCGGAGTGGTGCCCCCATTGGTCGAGGTCGTCACATTGCCGGTGGTGATCGAAACCGTGCCGCCATTGGCGAGGATCCCGCGATCACCTGTCGTAACGTTACCGACGACGGTGGTGTTCGTGCCGTTCGTGACGGAATTGGTGCGAATGCCGCGCCCGGCTGCGCTGATATTGCCCGCGTTGATCGAGATGCTGCCCGTCTGGTTGCCCGCATCGATCGCCGTGCTGTTCGCGCCGGTCGTCGTGATATTGCCGGTCTGGAGCGTCAGGTCGCTTCCCGCCGTCGACAATACACCGAACGAATTCGTGCCACTGGTGGCGACATTGCCTACCGTGGCCGTAGCTGCGCGGCCTGCCGTGTTGAGCGTCACGCCGTTGGCCGCGTTGCCGCTGGTCGTGGTGACGTTCACTGCTGTGCCGGTCCCCGACGGGGTGAAGCTGAGCGCTCCGCCGGTCGAGGTCAGGTTTACCGCGGTGGCACCCGTCGTCGAGATCGGGCCGCCGGCGATGTAGGTCGTTGTCGCGGGGCCTGTCGTATCGACAGAGATCAGGCCGGGACCCGAAACGGTCGTGTTGCTGGGCGTCGTTGTCGCGGTCAGCACGGTGGCGGTGCCATCGACGCAGGTGATCACGGTTCCGGCCTGCGAACAGCTTGTCGCCTGGGCTTCGGCGCTGCTAGGCAGGAGAAAGATTGCCGCTGCACTCGAAACACTGCCGAGAAGGGCAAGGCGGAGGGTTGAGTTTGTCATCAATATCCTAATCTAGATTATAACAAAAAGCGTTCTGGCCGCCCGATCTAGGGTCGCCGTTCAGCGTAAAGTGGGTTGGTGGGTCAGATGGCCTGGGCCATCGGGTGGGGCAGAGTAAGGGATAGAGTTCCTGTAACCGCTCCCCCAGCAGTTTTTCTGCGATTAGCCGCAACCAATACCTACCGATACTCGTATCACTACCAGGTCAAGAGAATGACTTCTCGGCCGCAATCGAAGTTGTGCGGGAGCGCGACGGGGGGATACTATTCTGCGCGCGATTCAATCATTCGAAGGCTTGAGCACCGAAGCGCAAGCGAACGAGTTTCTGTGGGCGGCGATTACGCAATCGTCGGCGGCAATCGCCGTGTGCGATCAAGACTTTACTGTGCGCTTCTTCAATCCCGCGATCGGCGTTTTGATCGAACGCGCGCAAACGAAGCCCGCCAGGATCGGCGTTCTGGACGGATCCATGATCCTCCAGGCGCTTGGCGTTGATGATTGCGCCGTGCGTGCCGAAATCGCCACGAAGCAAGTCTGGTGGGGAATCGTCCCCCTCGGCGCACCGAGGGGGACCGGGTCCGAAGGAGCTCTGCACGTTGCCGTCGAAACATTTTGTGAGCCCGGTAGCCCGGTGGGCTGGCTCATCACCGCGCGCGAGCACGCCGATCGGGCGATCCCTGCGCGTTTGAGCGATCGGGAGCTGATCATCCTGTCCGACAAACTCACGTTGCGTGAGCGTGACGTGGTGCTCGCCCTTGAGGAAGGAGCAAGCAATAAGGCTATCGCGCAACGTCTCAACATCAGCCCCCGCACCGTGGAATTTCATCGAGCGCGGGTCATGCAGCGCTTCGGCGCCAAGTCGGTGATCGATTTGATCCGAAAGCTTGTTGCCGACGCAGGAGTTGGCCTACGCTGATCAGGTGGCGCGACAGATCGCAATTCGGCCACCTGTTCGATGATGACGATCGTTGTGAGCTCGATCAACCTGTCGTGCCGCAATTCTGCATTCTGGCTGTGCCGTTAATGGTCTATCTCATCCGACGTGACCAGCCCGCATAATGGATGCTTTTAGCACTACTTTGGCAGGTTGAAGGAATTATCTGGGATCGCTGTTGATTCGCGTTTGTCAGTATAGGCCGACGGACTTACGACGATGGTGGTGACGAGAGCTGGCGGACCGATCTGGAGCGATGGCT
>JBDSKT010000272.1:0-4388 GCA_039916765.1 Sphingomonas sp. | reverse complement strand
GCCCTTGGCGCGGAGTGCGGCGAGCATCGGCGCGCCTTCACGCTTGGCCAGCCGCTGCCCGTCCGCGCCGAGCAGCAGCGGGTGATGGCGATAGACCGGCGTCGGCAGCCCGAGCAGGTGTTGCAGCAGGCGGTGAATGTCGGTCGCCTCGCGCAAATCCTCGCCGCGCACGACGTGGGTCACGCCCTGGAACGCGTCGTCGACCGTCACCGCGAGGTGATAGCTCGCCGGCGCATCCTTTCGCGCCAGGACGACGTCTCCGTGGCTGGAAGGATCGGCGACGATTTCGCCCCCAATTTCATCGATCCAGGTCAACGGCCCCGCCCATGCCGCGGCACGCGCCATGTCGAGCCGCCACGCATGCTGCTCGCCCGCGATCCGCTCGGCGCGCTCGGCGACGCCGAGATGGCGGCAGGTGCCGGGATAGACCGGCCCCGCCTCGCCGTGCGGTGCCGACAGGCTCGCGGCAATCTCGGCGCGGGTGCAGAAACAAGGATAGACGAGATCCTGCTCCTTCAGCCGGTCGAGCGCCTCGCCATAGCGCGCCAGTCGGTCGGATTGCCGAACCACCGGCCCGTCCCATGCCAGCCCCAGCCAGGCGAGATCGGCCTCGATCGCCGCGACGAAGCGCGTCCGGCTGCGCGCGGCATCGATGTCCTCGATCCGCAGCAGGAAGCGCCCGCCCGCATCCCGCGCCCGATCGTGCGAGCAGATCGCCGAGATGGCATGGCCGAGGTGCAGCAGCCCCGTCGGGCTCGGCGCGAAGCGGGTCGTCACGCCCGATGCGATTCCGGGCGCAACCGGCTCTTGACCCCGAGTCGCGCCACCTGTCATCATGGCGTCATCCTAGTCGGCTTAGGCTCGCCGGGGAAGCGAAGGGGGGCGTCTTGTATCATCCCGACCTGATCCGCCATCCGGACGGTTGCCCGGCGCTGGTGCTCAACGCCGACTATACACCGCTCAGTTATTATCCGCTCTCCGTCTGGCCGTGGCAGACCGCGATCAAGGCGGTGTTTCTCGACCGCGTCGATATAGTCGCGCAGTATGAGCGCGCGGTGCACAGCCCCAATCACACGATCAAACTGCCCTCGGTCATCGCGCTCAAGCAATATGTCCGGCCCAGCGCGTTTCCCGCCTTCACCCGGTTCAACCTGTTTTTGCGCGATGCCTTTACCTGCCAATATTGCGGCGCCGCGCGCGACCTGACGTTCGATCATGTCATCCCGCGCGCGCACGGCGGGCGCACGACGTGGGAGAATGTCGTCACCGCCTGCGCGCCGTGCAACCTGCGGAAAGGCGGGCGCACGCCCAAACAGGCGAGCATGCCGCTCCAGATCACCGCGATCCGCCCGACGAGCTGGCAGTTGCAGGAGCATGGTCGCCGCTTCCCGCCCAATTATCTCCACGATACCTGGCGCGACTGGCTGTACTGGGACGTCGAACTCGAAGCCTGAGATGGATGGTGCCGCGAAAGCGGGAACATCCGGTCGGGGCGGCCGCCAGCCAAACCGATCGGCGCCGAAACGGGCGAGCGTGCCACCGATCCGGGCCGGTCGATCAGGCCAGATCCTCCCAGAGCACCGACACGATCCGCCAGCGATCCGCTGCTTTCACCAACTGAATGAACTTCCGCCCGCTGCCACGAACCGGCGTGCCGCTCGCCATGCCCGCCTTGCTGTATTCGGAAAATCGGCTCGCGATCGATCCGGCAAGCTCGGTCGATGCCTCCGTCTCCCATTCGTGAAAGTCGGTCAACGAGCCGTCCGAAAGCATCGCGATGCGGGGCGCGATGAACGCCTCGACATCCCACGTATCGAGACCGGACGCCGATTTCCGGGTCACGCGCGCGCCGGTGGCGAACATCCCCCGCAGCCGATCGCCGACCGGGGGAGCGGTGCGGTTGTCGAATGCCGCGTAGAACGCCGCGATAAGGGCATCGATATCCGAGCGGTCTTGGTCGATCGTCACTGCCGGCTCCACCGTATTGTTATCGTCCACGCCCCGCAGCCTCGCCGGGAGGCTGCCTCGTCAACATCCGCATTAGGCGCAAAACGGCGCGGCGATCTCGTCGCGCACGCGCAACAGGCGCCCGGTCGCGCGGTCGAGCAATGCCCAGGTCGTTAGCGCTTCGACCTTCACCTTGCCGTCGGTACCGATGAAGCGCACGTGGCGATCGAACCGTGCTCCCTTGGGCGGCGCGTCGATCCAGGTCTCGCCGGTTACCGTCTGACCCGCGCCGACATTGCCGCGATAATCGATCTCGTGCCGCGTCACGACCCAGACATAGGCCGCCTGCTGCACCGCCGATGCCACCGCCGCCCAGTGCGCGGTGGCGATGTCCTGGATCCACCTTACTCACACCGCATTGTTGACGTGGCCGAGCTCGTCGATATCCGCCGGTGTCGCGGTTACGGTGGTCGTGAAACGCGCGCTCATTCGACCGGCGCCGCCGTCGCCGCGACCGCGTGGATCGCGGCCTCACGCGGCGCGTCGGCATGTGCCGCTTCGATCCGCGCCGCTTCCGCGCGACCTCCCGCCTCATAGAAACGGTGCCACGTGTCGGGGATACGGCGCAGCCGTTCGCGCAGGCCGACACGCCAGCAATCGATCACCCGCACCTGCGGCTTGGTCGGTGACAATTTCGCGCTGACGCCGTGCCGCCATTCCTCGCGCAGCACGCGCAGCGCGTAGATTTCCGCGGCGTCTCGCGACACTTGCTTGACCGTGCGGGTGGTGAAGAAACCCGTCTCGCCCTTGCGCGTACGAATGCCCGTCCCCTCGATCACCAGCCGGTAGAGCGCCATTGCCTCAGCCCTCGACGCCCAATTGCCACAGCACGAAGGCATGCTCCTCCGCCGCCTCGCGCAAGCTGTCGAACCGGCCGGACTTTCCGCCGTGCCCGGCGCCCATGTTGGTCTTGAGCAGCAGGATAGTGTCGTCGGTCTTGGTGGCGCGCAGCTTCGCGGCCCATTTCGCCGGCTCCCAATAGGTCACGCGCGGATCGTTGAGCCCGCCCGAGATGAACAGCGGCGGATAGTCGTGCGGCGCGACTTGATCGTAGGGCGAGTAGGATCGGATCAGCGCGAACGCCGTCTCGTCCTCGATCGGGTTGCCCCATTCGGGCCATTCGCCCGGCGTCAGCGGCAGCTCCGCGTCCATCATCGTGTTGAGCACATCGACGAACGGTACGTCGGCGATCACCGCGCCCCACAGATCGGGGTCGGAATTGACCACCGCGCCCATCAGCTCGCCGCCGGCCGAGCGCCCGGCGATCGCGATCCGGCCGGCGCTGGTCCATTTGTCGGCGATCAGCGCCTTCGCCACATCGACGAAATCGTTGAACGTGTTCAGCCGCTTGTCGAGCTTGCCGTCATGATACCATTGCTGCCCGAGATCGTCGCCGCCGCGGATATGCGCGATGGCGTAGGCGAAGCCGCGGTCGAGCAGCGACAGCCGACCGGTCGAGAAGCCGGGCGGGATGGCATAGCCATACGCACCGTACGCGTAGAGGAAGAGCGGGGCCGAGCCGTCGCGCGGGAAGTCTTGCGGATAGACGATCGAGACCGGCACCTGCGTCCCGTCGCGCGCGGTGATCTTGAGCCGCTCGGTGCGATACTTGTCGCCGTCATAGCCCGAGGGGATTTCCTGCACCTTGAGCGTGGTCAGGTCGCCGCTCGCCACGTCGTAATCGTAGGTCGTGCCCGAGGTGACCATCGATTCGTACCCGACGCGAAGCACCCGCATGTCGTATTCGGGATTGTCGCCCAGCCCCGCGTCGTAGCTCGCCTCGGGGAAGGCAATCCGCTGCCCCTGGGTCGGCGTATCGTAGCGGTGGACCCCGATCTGATCGAGGCCGTCCTCGCGCCCGTCGACGATGAAGAAGTCCTTGAAGCACTCGACCCCGGTCATGTAAAAATGCGGGCTCGGCGCGATCAGCTCGGTCCATTCGCCCGGCCGGTCGATCGGCGCGGTGGCGAGCCGCCACATCGGATCGGTATCGTTGGTGTGGATGAATAAGGTGTCGCCGTGCGTGTCGACATCATATTCGCGGCCCGGTTTGCGCGGCGCGACGCACACCTGCTTCGCCAGCGGGTCGCTCGCCGGTACCATCCACACCTCGCTCGTCACATGGTCGCCGGTCGCGATCAGAATCCACCGCCGGTCGCTCGTCTCCGCCACGCCGACGCGGAAGCCCTCGTCATCTTCGCGGAACAGCTCGATATCGTCCGCGACCGCGGTGCCGAGCTTGTGGAAACGGACATTGTCGGTCCGCCACTGCTCGTTGGCGAGCCCGTAAAGGAAGCCGCTATCGTCCGCCGCCCAGACGATCTCGGACAGCATGCCGGGGATGATCTCGGGCAAATGCTCGCCGGTCGCCAGGTTCTTGA
>JBDSKT010000271.1:0-15629 GCA_039916765.1 Sphingomonas sp. | reverse complement strand
CGCACCAGTGGTTCGCAACCGCCCGCCTCGATGGCGGCGAGCATGGCGACGACCGACGCCATGTCGGCGGCGCCATGCTGGAGATCGACGACCAGCCCGTCATAGCCGCAGTGCGCGAGCGACTCGGCGGCGAACGCCGACGGGATGTGCAGCCAGCCCAGGACGGCGCTGCGGCCCTCTGCCCAGCAATGGCGAATGCGGTTATCCATTTCGTCGCGACATCCCTTCGGTGGCGGCTATGCGGCCGGGCGGCGCGCCGACAGTTCGGCCGATGCCGATCTGGCGAAGGATAGCGGCACAGCGCGCGAAAATTGATACAATACCGGCCGGCCGCGCGGCGCTAGTGGCCGCCGTTCGAAGGAGAATAATACCATGCGCGCCCGGTCAACGGCCTTTCTCGGTTTCCTGCTCGTCGGCGGCTCGGCATTGGCCAGCGCCGCGCCGTCCCTCTCGCCGCAAGCGGTGCTGGCCGCCGCGCGTCAATCCGCCGGGCGACTGGCGGCAGGCAGTGCGTCGATCCTGGAGTCGCATGGCCGGGTGTCGGCGGCCGGACTGAACGGCGATACGTCGAACGCCGTCGCGCTCGCCTCGGGCCGGTTCACCCGCCGCGACGATTTCGGGGTCTACGCCAGAGGATGGTATTTCGATGGTCACGCGATCCTGCGCACCGATCCATCGGGCGGGGTTCATGCGTTGACGGGAGCGTTCGCCACACGGCAGGGCATCACCGACGCCTGGCTGGCGCGCCGGGCGTATTTGGCGCCCGATGCCGGTGGAGCCGCGATCGATGCCGCGCCGTCGCGCGCCGTGGGCGGCCGGCAGTTCGACATCGTGAAAGCGACCCCCAAGGGCGGGCAGCAGGTCGAGCTGTGGTTCGATAGCGCCACGCACCTGCTGGCACGGGACGTGCGGATCGGATCGACCAGTACCACGACCGAGTCGTTCGACGATTACCGCCCGTATGGCGGCACGAAACTCGCCTTTCGCGTGACGACGCAGAGCGACGCGTCGTCCGACAAGGAAATCGTCCAGATCGATCGTTTCACCACCAAGACGGGCGTTTTCGATCATATGTTCGCGCCGCCGACGACGCGCCGCGATGCAGTGCTCGCCGCGCCCACCGCCGTCCCGACCAAGATCGGCAAAACGATGATCGTTGTCGAGGCGATGCTCAACGGGCACGGACCTTATGGTTTTATCCTGGACACGGGCGGCCACAATATCCTTACGCCCGAGGCAGCCGCCGAGCTGGGCTTGCGCGGCGTCGGCGGCGCGGCGTCCGGCGGGGCGGGGGCGGGGCTGCTGACCCAGCAGGACACGACCGTCGACAAGGTCGAGATCGGCGCCGCGACGCTTTCCAAACAGCATTTCTACGTCATTCCACTTCAATATGGCACGGTAGAGCGCGGCACGCGCGCGCCGCTGGCCGGGATCATCGGTCTCGAGTTGTTCGAGCGCTTCGCGGTGCACATCGACTATCGCGGCGGCAAGCTCGACCTCATCCCCTTTGATCAGGCCGATGGCCGATGCGAAGGGCGGAAAATCCCCTTCGGGTTCGACGACGACATGCCGCTGGTCGAAGGCGCCATTGAGGGCAAGTCCGGCGCGCTGGCGATCGATTCGGGGAATGGCGGCAGCACGGTCGTGCAGGGGCATTGGGCCGACCGAGTCGGTTTGGCCGCGCGGCTGCGGCGCGGTATCGAAACGACATCATTCGGTTCGGGCGGCTCATCGACCAATTGGCTGACGCACGACGGCAATCTCGCGCTGGCCGACGAATCGGTCGCGGGCGTCGATCTGCGGCTGGCGAACGACACCAAGGGCTCCTTCTCCTCGATCACCGAGGCGGCCAATGTCGGCCAGCAGGTCCTCGCGCGATATTCGGTGCTGTTCGATTATAGCCGCAACAGGATGTGCCTGAAGCCAGTGCCGGGATACGTGGCGCCTCCGCTCAATCGTTCCGGCGTGTTCACAACGAAGATCGACGCGGACCATTTCATGGTGGCCAGCGTGTCTGCCGGCTCACCGGCGGCCAAGGCCGCCATCAAGGCGGGCGATCGCATAATTGGAGTGAACGGCAGGCCCGCGGGGCAACTGAGCGGCGCCGACCTTTACGACATCGTGCGGCAGGCGCCTGGTACGATCGTCCGCATGACGGTGGAGCGCGACAAGGTCAAATCCGAGCGCACGCTGACGCTGGAAGAGGCGCATAGCTGATGTGAAGGGCGAGGCTCAGCCGATCGCCCCGGAAGCCATCGGCCGCGCGGTTCGCAAGGCCCTTGGCGCAAAACCGGTCATCGCCAGGACGGCTCTCGTCATATGCGCCTGGTCGAAAAAGCCGGCGTCGATGGCGATGTCGGCAAGCCGGTCGATGCTCCCGGCGATGCGCCGCACGGCGTTTCGCGTCTTCGTCTCGGCGCGAAACCGCTTGGGTGTGGTGCCGAACGCGCCGAAAAAGCCCGCCGCCAATTCGGTCGGGCGAAGGCCCCTTGCCTCGGCCCAGTAGCCGAATTGGAGGTCGGCGTTGCTGGACAGGTCGCGTCGCAGCTCGTCGGGCCAGTCCATGTCGGTCACCGGGAGGGGGACGGCCTTGTCGCGAAGCAGCGCCGCCGCGCCGGCCTGTTCACCGGCCGCGAACAGACGAAGCACGTCGTCGATGGCCGGCAAGTCGTAAAGCCCGGGTGCCATGCCGCTCGCCACGAGGAGATTGATAACCGAGGCTCCCGCCGCGCCGACGACGTCGAGGTGCGCGCTGTAGGCGTCATGGACGGCGATCCGGCCGGCGTGCAGCTGCATGCGACCCGAGTCGCCGCACTCGAGATACGATCCGTCCAGCACCAGCGCCGCATAGGCCGACGCATGTCGATGGCGCTCCAGCGTCGTCCCCTTGTCCAGGGCCTGGATGATCGGTCGAGGCGACATCGTGGTACAGAAGTTCCCATCGCGGCTTGGTGGTGACGAACCAGCTGGTCGGCGCATCGTGCCGCTTGTCGCGGCGATCCGGTTCGCCGGTCGCGACGTGCCTTTGTTACAGCGCCACTGGTTGTCAAGTTTGCTCGCGCGCCGCGCGCCGCGCGCCGCCGCTCGCGCCGCGAGGAAGGCTGCTTCGAGAGCGCGGCCGCCAAGGCTATTCGGCCCTTGCAAGGCGAATAATGCCAGTACGCAATATAGCACGCTCGAGGATCATACCGCTTTGGTAACGATCTGATATGCATTATGTTTGTCTTTAACCGGCTCGTATCTTTTTGATCCTAGTCCGGCCTCGTGGACCGACAAATCAATTATCCCAGCCGCGCGATGCTGCGTCAGGCGGTGCCCTATGCCGGCGTCGCGGGCGCACTCACGACCACGGCTGCGCTGGGGACTGCGCCGGCCACCGCGATTTCGGCGGCGACCGCCGCGCTGCTGCTCGGCTGGAACTGGCGATTGCGGCGCAGCGTCGCGCGGGCGACTCGTCGGATCGACGCATCATTCTCCACCTCCGCGGCATCGCACTGCCTCGAAGACGGCGTATCGCACGTCGAACAGCAGATGGCGGCGCTCAACCACCGGATGGCGCCCATCCATCCGATTAGCGGCCTGCCAATGCGCGAAGCACTGCTCGCGCGTATGAAGGCCGATCAGGCCGGGGTTCTGGGCGCGTTGGCCTTCGCCGATTTCGACCGGCTGACGGCGTTCGACCCAGCGCTCGGCGAGCGGGTCTTCGCCGCGTCGATCGCCCGGCTCAAGCAGATGCTGCCGCCAGATCGCTGCGTCGCGCAGGTCGATCGCGGCCATGTCGGCCTGTGGTTCGGGCAGGAGGACGAGGCGCAAGCCCGCGCCGAACTCGACGCCATCGCCTACGCGCTTGGCGAAGCGATCGAGGATGAGGGCAACCGCATCGTTCCCCAGATCAAGGTGCGACTCGCGCGGTTCGATGCCGGGCACGACCTGGATCCCGGCGCCTTTCTCGCGCGCGCGCTCGCGTCGTTCACGCTACCCGGCGGAGGCATGCCCGACGTCGCGGCGCAGCCCATGCCCGATCACGCGACGCTGGCGCGCGATCGTTACGAGCTGGAGCAGGATCTGCGTCAGGCGATCACCCGGCGCGAGTTGCGACTCGATTTTCAGCCTTTGGTCGATGCCGGGCATGGCCGGGTGTGCGGGGCGGAAGCGCTGCTCCGCTGGGACCATCCCGAACGCGGCGCCGTGCCGCCGTCGCGCTTCATTCCGATCATGGAGGCGATGCGGCTTGAGAGCGAGATCGGCATGTGGGCGCTGAACACCGCGATGCGCGCGGTGCACGACTGGCATTCGCAAGGGCTGATCGATCTGCGAGTCGCGGTGAACGTCTCGGGGCTGCAGCTCGAGCGCGACGACCTGCCGATCCTCGTCCAGCGAACGCTCCAACGCCACGAAATCGGCGCCAACGCGCTCGAGATCGAGCTGACGGAGAGCGTCGCGACCAGCGACGCCGCGCATTGCCGGCGTATCTTCCAGGCGCTGCGCGCAATGGGGGTGAAGCTGGCGGTCGACGATTTCGGCACCGGCTATTCCGGCTTCAGTACGCTGCGCACGCTGGCGTTCGACAAGATCAAGATCGACCGCGAGTTCGTTACCGATGTCGATACGCGCCGCGACAGCCAGGCGATTTGCCAGAGCATCATCGCGCTGGGCCGGGGCCTCGGCATCCGCGTGCTTGCCGAAGGCGTTGAGCGGCACGAGGAATATGCGTGGCTGCGTGGTCACGGCTGTCAGCATTTTCAGGGCTATTATTTCGGCCGTCCGATGCGCGGCGAGGCGTTTGTCGCCTTCGTTCGCGATACCGCGCGGCTGACGAATTTGTTGCGGATCGGCGACCGGCCCGACCGCGTGAAAAGGGGCTAAAAAACCATGACTGTCGTTCGTTGGAAATTTGCCGTCGCAGGACTTGGCGCACTCGGCCTTGCCGCATGCGCTGGGAAGTCGCCGCATATCAAAAGCCTGCCATCGGCACCGGTCGAGGCGACCGCGAGCGATACCGGCGCGGTGTTCGACCTGCTGATGCAGGGCAACGAGGGCGAGGCACGCAAGAAGCTGAAGGTGATCCTGAAGCGCGAGCCAATGAACGCCACGGCCCAGTTGCTGAACGATTCGGTCGAGCGCGACCCCAAGGTGCTGCTCGGCCCGCAAAGCTACCCCTATACCGTCGAGGCCGGCGACACCGTCATCAGCCTGGCGCAGCGCTTTCTGGGCAACCGGATGAAGGCGTATCAGTTGCTCCGTTACAACGACCTGAAGGCGCCCGCGACGCTCGTCGCCGGGCAGACGCTGCGGATTCCGGGCGAGCCGGCGCGTGTCGAGCCGGTGCGCCGGCCGGAGCCCGTTGCCGCCCGTCCGACGTCCCCCGCGCCTGTTTCGGCCACGCCGAAAGCCAAGCCCGCCGCGCCCAAACCATCTGTTTCAGCCGCCAACCCCGCCGCCGCGCGCCAGGCACGCGCCGCGGGACTGGCCGCGCTCAATCAGGGCAATGTCAATCGTGCGGTCGGGCTGTTGCGCCACGCAGCGACGCTCGATCCGGCAAATCCGGTGATTGCCCGCGATCTCGTCCGTGCCGAGCGGATCGCCGCCACCGTCAAAGCACGCAAATAATGCGTGTTAGGCAAATACTTAAGGCTTTGACGGTAGCAGATACCGCGACACTGCCAGGGACCGGGCAATGACGATGTTAGGCCGATACCGGATCGACGACCGCCTGGGCGAGGGCGCGATGGCTGACGTCTATCGCGCGCACGACCCGGATATCGGCCGTACGGTCGCGATCAAGGTGCTCAAGCCTGATTACGCCCGCGATCCCGAACTCGGCCAACGCTTCCTGCGCGAGGCGCGCGCGGCTGGCGCGTTGAGCCATGCCAATATCGCCACGATCTACGATGTCGGCGAAACCGACGGCGTCGCCTATATCGCGATGGAGCTGGTCGATGGTCAGCCGCTCGACGTAGCGCTGCAGGCGCAGGGCCGGATGCCGTACGAGCGCGTTCTCGCAATCGGCCAGCAGCTGGCCGCTGCGCTCGCCTACGCGCATCGAAATGGTGTGGTCCACCGCGACATCAAGCCATCGAACATCCTCCTGTCGCTCGACGGCAAGACGGCCAAGCTGCTCGACTTCGGCGTCGCGCGGATCGGCGACATGGATGCCGCGACCGCCGATCGTCAATTCGCCAAGACGCAGGTCGGCCAGTTGATCGGCACGCCGCGCTACATGAGCCCCGAACAGGCGCTCGGGCTGCCGGTCGATCACCGCGCGGACCTGTTCTCGCTCGGCGTGGTGCTGTACGAAATGATTACCGGCAAGGTGGCGTTTCCGGGTACCGCGCTGGCGACGCTGGCGATTCAGATCGCGCAGGAAAAGGTCGAGCCGATCGATCGCACGGCAGGCGATTGTCCGCCGGGGCTGCGGTTCATCATCGACAAGCTGCTCGCCAAGAAGCCCGAACAGCGTTTCGCCGACGGTGACGCCCTCGCCGCCGCGCTGGCGCGCGAAATCGCCGCGCAGCAGGAAAAACCCGCCGGCCGGCGCGGGCTTTCGCTTCGCGTGAAGCTGCCGCTCGCACTGGCACTGGTCACCGCGGCAGCGCTGTTCGCCTGCACGACATCCACCCTGTCGCACGAACGCCAGACGCTAGAGCATATGGCGATCATGTCGGGCAATTCGACCGCATCGTTCGTCACCAACAACGCCGCGGTGCTCGCTGCCGACAATGCCGGCCTTGCACCGGAACAGCAGGATTGGTCCGCGCTGCAGGCATTCGCTGTCACCGCCAGCCGCGACGCGCAGGTTCGCGATCTGCTGGTGGTCGATACGACCGGCACGATACGCGCCGCCGGCGACCCTCGGATGGTCGGGCAGCGCTACCACAAACCGGGCAGCGAAGCCTCGATCGAGGCGGGTGCGGGATCGGACGTGACCGCTGCCGCCGATACGGGGCGCGGCGCCGGTATTCGTTTCGTCCATCCGATCCGCTATGCCGGTGCCAATTTCGGCACGGTCGATCTGGTCGTCCGCCGATCCGCGCTCGATGCCGCATTGGATAGCGCGCGCATGTCGCTGGTGGTCCTGTCCGCGGTGGTGATGTTGGTCGTGCTGATCGTCGGGTATCTCAGCGGCGCGATGGTTGCGCGACCCCTGGCGCGGCTGCACAACTCGCTGCAGGAGGCGGCAAAGGTTGGTTTCGCGCTTCGCATCTCGCACCGTCGCCGCGACGAATTCGGGGCGGTGTTCGACGCGTTCAACCAGGCGGCGAGCGCGATCGAGCCGCAATTGAAGGGCGGGGGAAATGCCGAGCAGGCGGAAGCGGCGGTGTTGGCCACGCGCATCTCGTCGTCACGGCTGGCTGCCTGAGGACCGCCCGCAATGTATATGCTTCAACTCTTCGACAGCGCCAACGAGGTTCAGCCGATCGATGCGCGACTGATCCGCGACGGGCTGATGCGCATCGGCCGCGACAGCGGCGCGGACTGGTCGATTGCCGATCCAGATTGTGAATTGTCCCGCGCGCACTGCGAGCTCGCGGTCGATGATCGCGGCCTGACGCTTCGCTCGCTCGGCGCCAATGGGGTGTTCGACGACACCACCGGCGCACGCTTTCCCGATGCCGTGGCGGTCGCGATGGCGCTGCCAGCGACGGTGCGCTTCGGGCGTTTCCGGCTGCGCGCGACACATGCGCCGCACGGCGACGAACCGGTCGATGCCGCGCGGACGATGGTGCTGACGCCGCCGCTCGGCTCGTCGATCGCGGTGCCCGAAAACTGGAGCGACGCCACCGCCGTGCCGCCGACCGGCAACGGCTCGCTGCTCGAGGCTTTTTGCGAAGGGGCGGGGCTCGACGCCTCGCTGCTGTCGAGCGAGGAACCGGTCGAGATCATGCGCCGCGCCGGCGCGGTGTACCGGCAGATGGTGCTCGGGATCGGCGACCTGATGGCGGAGCGCGATCGGGCGCGCGGGCAGTATAAATTGTCGCGAACGACGATCGGCGGGGTGAACAACAACCCGTTCAAATGGGCACCGACCCAACGGCTGGCGATCGACCTGCTGCTGGCCGGGTCGAGCAGCTTTTTGTCGGGTCCGGCGGCGCTGCAGGCGTCGTTCCGGGACATCAAGCGCCATCTGATCGCGACCTTCGCCGGACTTCACGGCAGCTTGCGTGCAGCGATCGGCACCTTCGATCCCGAGGCGCTCGATGCTGCGGTCAGCCCGCGCGCATCGATGCTGAAGAGCCGCGATTCGTTGCAGGCGAAGGAAGTCGCGGCCCGCCATGCCGACCTCGCGCGCCAGCTTACCTCCGGCGACGGCGGCTCGCTCGATCGCGCGTTCGTCCTGGCGTATGACTCGGCCGAAGCGCAGGCGGGCGAAGGCGAAGCGCGATGACCGGCATATCGGTGACACACGTTGCGGCGGAAGCGCCGAGGGTGACGCTTGGCGTCCGTTCGGCGGCGCGCAGCCATGTCGGGCTGGTGCGCACGATCAACGAGGATCGCATATTCGATTGTCCAGAGGCGCGGCTATGGGCCGTTGCCGACGGCATGGGGGGGCACCGCGGCGGCGACGTGGCGGCTCAGATGGTGGTCGACCGGCTCCGCGCGCTGACCGCTGCGGGCCAGCCGCCGGGACCAGCGGCGCTGCTGGCGGCGCTAGGCGCGGCGCATACCGATATCCGGCGCTACAACGAGGCAAGCCAGGCCGACGCCGGTGCCACCGTGGTAGCCGCGCTGATCGTCGACGATGTCGCACACATCGCCTGGGCGGGCGACAGCCGCGCTTATCGGTGGCGCGACGGCGCGCTCGATCGGGTGACGCGCGACCACAGCCTGGTTCAGGAACTGGTCGATGCCGGGCTGCTTACCGAGCAGGCGGCGGATCGGCATCCGCAGGCGCACATCGTCACGCGCGCGCTCGGTGTGCATGACGATCCGCGGCTGGAGACGGTGACGACCATGCTTGCGCCGGGCGACCGCGTGCTGCTGTGCAGCGACGGACTGTCGCATTCGCTCGAACCGGCGGACATGGACGGCGGCGCGATCATCCCGCTCACCGATACCTTGCTCGCGAATGCCCTCGCGCGCGACGGCAGCGACAATGCGTCGGTGATATTGATCGAACTGACCCGCTAAAGCGGGGCGCGATTCGCGTCGCCGCGCAGTTCCGCTAGCGCACGACCACCCGGGTGTAGAGGTGCCACGTCGCATAGCCGAGCCAGGGTAGTACCACCGCCAATCCGATCGCCAGCGGGATCAGCCCGAGCAGCAACAGCAGCGCGACGCGTACGCCCCAGCCGAGCATCGCCAAAGGATTGGCCCTGACCGCCTTGATCGAGGTACGCACCGCTATGTCGGCATCGACCGGCTGGTCGATGACCATCGGGAATGACACCACCGAAAAGACGAGCGTCGCGACGGCGAACAGGCCGCCAGCGAGGTTGCCGAGGATGATCATCGACCAGCCTTCGGGGGTGGAAAAGATCCGGCCGCCGAGATCGGCCAGGTGCATCGGCGTGCGGGCGCCGAACGTGCCCGCATAAATAACGTACGCCACCGTGAGCCAGCCCACGAACAGCACGGCGAGCCCGATGGTCAGGGTAACCAGCGGTGTCCGACTACGCCCGCGCAACGGATCGAGAAAATGCCGCCAGCCCGAGTCCTGGCCTTCCTCGCGCCGCCGCGCCAGCTCGTAGAATCCCGACGCGACCGCCGGCCCCGCGATCGAAATCCCCGCGACCAGCGGAAAGAAGAGCGGCAGCAGCGGCTCGTTGAAGGTGAGCAGCGCCGCGACGAGACAGACGAGGGGGTAGAGCGCGCCGGCGAAGATCAGGTCGCCGCGCTTCGCCAGAAAATCCTTCCACCCTTCGGCCAGCGCCCATCGCAGATCGCTCGCGTCGATCCGGCGAACGTCCGGCAATTGCCGGGTGGGGGCGGAGAACGAAGCGTTGGCGGCGGTGGGCATGACGGCTCCCCTCAGTGGTGGGCGAACATCTTCCTCGTGCGAACGACCGGCGGGATACACCTGTTTTGCCGGTGTGCCAAATCGCGTGCCGAGCCTACCGCCCTATCCCTGGCGCCCTCTCCCCGGCGGCTTACCCCGCGGTTGCGCGATCGGTCAGTGGATTTGCCGCCGCCCCGCGCTTGCCCGGAACGCCGACGGCGTCAGGCCGAATGCAGCACGAAACGTCGTGGTGAAATGGCTGTGGCTCGAAAATCCGAGCGTCAACGCCAGATCGGTCAGGCTCTCGCTGCGCGGTAGCTCGACAAGCGCGCGCGCCAGCCGCAGGCGCATCTGGTAGCGATAGAGCGGCATGCCCTCGGATCGGCGGAAAGCCTGGGTCAGGTAGATCGGCGTCACGCCGACCATGTCCGCCACCAGCCCGAGCGACAACACCTCGTCGGCATGGTCGTGCAGCACCGCCTTGGCGCGCTCGACGATGGCGCGCTTGGGCAAGTCGCGATCCACGTGCACGTTCCCGACGACGGTGCGCAGGATATTCGCCAGCCGTTCCTCGCGTTCGAGCGGCTGTATGTGAGGATCGAACAGCAGCGCATGCGTGGCGAGCCGAATCGAATCGGGCATCGGCCGCGTCGCGATAACGCACTCATCGGCGGTCGCGCGTGCGCCGATTTCACCGCGAATCGCCCCGTCCAGCGTGATGATCGCACTGCCATGCCCAAGGTGTTCGAAGGGATGCGCCTCGAAGAATTCCTCACCGCCGCGCACGAACAGCACGACGTTGGGGTCGACCAGGCGACCCATGCGTCCGACCTGCCACAAGAACACGCCGTGATACGGCAGCACGATCTGGTCCTGCGGTGAAAAACCGCGACCGATCGGCTGATCTGCGGGGCGCGCGCTGTCTTCGAGGATCAGCCCGTCGGTGGCGTGGATCGTCCGGCGCCGGATGCCCGAGCCGGTCGCGCCGCCAGGCGCGATCGACGGCGCGTCGTGCCGCAGCATATCCGTCGATTGAAACCATCTATGCACGCGGCAACCACTCCGTCGGGCCGGTTTGTTGAGCAGAATAGCGTCCCACCGCCGCAAGGGCCAACAAAAAGCCGGCCGATCCTACGCCCAATCGCGCGGGATCGGCCGGGAGGCCTGGGCGAACGCATAGCGCCACCCAGTTGGGGTCCTGACATAGGTGTCGCTGAACCACAGCGTCCGGTCGAAGGGCTGCCCGTCGGCCGAGCCTTTGATCCACAACCGCGCCGTCACCACCGCGGTATCGCCCCATACGCGCACGACCTGCGTGCCGGGGTCTTCGTCCTGAATTTCATAAGCATTATGCGCGGCGCGCGCCTCGTCGATCAATTCCTCGCGCGACACCACTCGGCCATCACCCAGCACCAGCGCATATTGGGTGTGGAGGATACGATCGATCGTGTCGGCGTCGTTGCGTTTGACCGCCGCCTGAAAGGCGATATCCAGCGCCGCGACCTCGGCGGCATCGCGCGCCACGGCGTCCGCCTGTTCGGATTCGGGTGATTTCACCATCTCGGCGGTATCGGACATGGTCAAGCGTCTCCTTCTTCCGGTGGTGCCGACACCAGCGGGGGTGCCGGCACCGACCCGGCGACCGCGAGCAGCACCCCGACGAGGCACAAAGCGGTCAATGCGAAAATCCACTCGCTCGCGTCGTCCGGCGTCGCGAGAATCCGGGGCAGATGGACAAGCGGTATCCAGGACGCGAACATCGCGGCGACGACCAGGGCGGCGATGTGGCGCGTGGTGGGCAAAAGCAGCCCTGCCGCCCCGATGATCATGATCGTGCCCGTGACGAAGGGCAGGGTGTCGCGGGCCGGGAACCGCGCCGGGATCAGCTCGGCGATCGAGTCGTGATGGACGAGGTGGATCGCCCCGAACAGGACCAGCATCACCATGACGCCGCCGACGAGCAGCCGAAGGAGCGATTCGGTCTTTCCCTGGCCCAGGAACAGCAGCGCCAGCGCGATCATCACCGCCTCGGCGGGCGAGACCCAGGCCGTCGCGACGCCCGCCTTGGCGGCGGCGTGGAACAGACTGGCCAACGCCGCGACCGACCACCACGAAATGGCTATCCGAACCCCGAAGATCGACCAGGTTTTGACGAGTGCGGCGGCGGCGCCGACCGCGACCAGGCACGACAGGACGATGGCGATCGGCGCACCGGGTGAAAACGCCGCGAAGAACGCCTTTGGCAAAGCTCCGGTGATCGCGGCGACCACGGCCATCCCGACCGTTCCCACGATCAGGGTAAAGAGCGCGGCACGGCTTACGCCGTCTCCACGGCTGATCGTCCAATCGGGCATCATGTCGGTCCAGCAGGCATGTCGTCCCAATACCGCCGGGTCGCCGCCGCGCGCTTTCAAGAAATTGCGTTGCCCCCGTCGGCCAACGCCCCGGCGGCACCTTGTGTCGCCGCGCCCGCACCGCTAACCGCGCTCACGATGCGTTATGTCAGCACTCGGGGCGCCGCGCCTGTGCTCGATTTCGAGCAGGCGACCCTTGCCGGGCTGGCCGCCGATGGCGGCCTTTACGTACCCGAAATCTGGCCGGCATTGACCATCGACGCGATCGCGGCGCTGCGCGGCTTGTCCTATGTCGATACCGCGGTCGCGGTGATGGCGCCGTTCGTCGGCGATACGCTCTCCCGCGACGAGCTGCGCGCACTCTGCCGCGAGGCCTATGGGCGCTTTGCCCATGCCGCCGTCACGCCGCTGGCGCAGCTCGACGAGCGGCACTGGCTGCTGGAGCTGTTCCACGGTCCGACGCTCGCCTTCAAGGATGTCGCGCTGCAACTGCTCGGGCCACTGTTCGAGCGCTTCCTGGCCGGCACCGGCAAGGGCCTCACCGTTATCGGCGCGACCTCGGGCGACACCGGCTCGGCGGCGATCGATGCGCTGGCCGGGCGCGCGGGGGTCGAGGTGTTCATGCTCCACCCGGAAGGCCGCGTGTCGGACGTGCAGCGCCGCCAGATGACGACGGTGCTCGCGCCCAATATCCACAACATCGCCATCCAAGGCAGTTTCGACGACGCGCAGGCGCTGGTGAAGGCGATGTTCAACGATACCGCCTTTTCGTCCGGCCGGACGCTCAGCGCGGTCAATTCGATCAACTGGGCGCGGCTGATGGCGCAGATCGTCTATTATTTCTACGCCGCCGTGCGGCTCGGCGCGCCCGAGCGGCCCGTCGCCTTCGCGGTGCCGACGGGCAATTTCGGCGACGTGTTCGCTGGCTATGTCGCGGCCAGGATGGGACTGCCCATTGCCCGGTTGATCGTCGCGACCAACGTCAACGACATCCTCCACCGCGCGCTTTCGGCGGGCGATTATTCGCAAGGGCCGGTGTTGGCCACGTCCACCCCGTCGATGGACATCCAGGTATCGAGCAATTTCGAGCGACTGCTGTTCGATCTGGGCGGGCGCGACGGATCTTCGCTGGCGGAGCAGATGCGCGGGTTCGAGCACAGCAAGGCGATGCGGCTGACCAACGCCCAGGTACAGGGGGCGAGCAAGCTGTTCGCCAGCGCGCGGATCGACGCGGACGCGATGTCGCTCGCGATGCGTTGGGCTCACGACCGCGCCGGCCAGCTGATCGACCCGCACACGGCGATCGGCCTTGCCGCCGCGCGCCGCGCCCAACTGCCTGGCGATGTGCCGATCGTGACGCTGGCGACCGCGCACCCGGCGAAATTTCCCGACGCGGTCGAGCGCTCGACCGGCGTGCGCCCGCCGCTACCCGGGCGTCTGGGTGACCTGTTCGAGCGGCACGAACGCTACGACGTGCTGCCCGCCACCTTCGTGGCGGTGACCGGCTATATCGCCGAGCGGGCGGCGCGATGAACCTGCAGACGCTTATCGGCGAACCCTGGGCGGATTACGGCCTTGTCGATTCCGGCCATGGTCGCAAGCTTGAGCGATACGGCCGCTTCCGCTTCATCCGCCCCGAGCCGCAGGCGATGTGGGCGCCGGCGTCGGACAGCTGGAACGCCGATGGCGATTTCATCGGTGCGTCGGACGACGAGGGCGGGGGGCGCTGGCACCTGTCGAGCGACGTGCCGCGCGGCGGGTGGCATGTGCGCTGGGAGGAGTTGCTGTTCCTCGCGCAGAATACACCCTTTCGGCACCTCGCTTTCTTTCCCGACATGGCGCCGCAATGGACGTGGATGCGCGATCGTGTGGCCGAGGGGGACGAGGTGATGAACCTGTTCGGCTATACCGGCGTCGGCACGCTCGCGCTCGCGGCGAAGGGTGCGCGGATGACGCATGTCGATGCCTCGAAGAAATCGGTCGAGGCGGGCAAGGCCAACGCTTTCCTGTCCGACATGGCCGACCGCCCGATCCGCTGGATGGTGGACGATGCCGCCAAGTTCACCGCGCGCGAGGTGCGGCGCGGCAAACGGTATGACGGCATCTTCCTCGATCCGCCCAAATTCGGCCGAGGACCGACCGGCGAGGTATGGCGGCTGGAGGAACATCTTCCCGCGCTGATCGACGATTGCCGCCGCCTGCTCGACGAGAACAGCAAGTTCCTCGTGCTTACCGTCTACGCCGTGCGCATGTCGGCGCTCGCTATCGCCGAGCTGCTGCGACAGGCGATGGCCGATCTGGGCGGCACGGTAGAGGCCGGTGAAATGGCGGTGCGCGAAGAGGCGCGCGGCCTGCTGCTGCCGACCGCGATCTGGGCGCGCTGGAGCCGCTAGCCCAGCTTTCCGAACGCCGCCTCGTACACCGCCTGATCGCCGGCCACGAGCAAGCTGGCCTGCTCGATCCACTTGTCTCGCTTCATCCGGCCCTGGAACGTCCCCAGTCGCCCGTCGAGCACGCCCGCCTGTTCAGGCGTGAGCGCCGCGATCTGATCGACCCGGGTATAGCCCAGTTCGGCGAGCATCGCCGCGAGCTTCGGGCCGATGCCCTTCATCTGCGTGATCTCGCCGCTGATCGCGGTGGCGGCGGCCGGCGGCGCGGCGGGCGCTGGCGTCGCTGGGGCGGGCGGCGCCGTGTCCACCGGCGCGACGGCAGCCGCGGCTGGCGCGCGCTCCCTGGTTACCGGCTTGGATTTCGTCGCGGGGGCGGCGGATTTGGCGGTCGTCGTGCTTCGCGGTTTGGCTTTCGTCGGCGCCGGCTTGGCCTGGACGGCGGGGGCCGCCTTCACCTTTGCCTTTGGTTTCGGCGTCGCGACGCGCGCTGCCTCACCCGGGGGCGCGGCCTTTGGCGCGGGCACGACCTTCGGCACGGACGCAGCCTTCGGCTTCGGCGCGGACTTGGCCTGGGCGGGTGGCGGCGTCGCGACTTTCAGTTTCGCGGCGATCTTCGCGGGCGTCTGCGTCGGTGCCGGGGTCGCGATTGCTGCCTTCTCGGCGGGCTTCGGCGCGGGGACTTGCTCCGCTTCGACCGGCTCGCGCTCGGTGGCCTTTTCGGGCGATGCGATTTCCGGCGGGGGCGCGGCTGGTTCTGGAGTAGCGGGTTGCAGCCCGGCGGCCTCGCGCCGCTCCTCCATCTCGCTCTCGGCGGCGATGCGGCGGCGCTTGAGCCGCATGCCGTAGATGATCGCCGCGACAGTCGCCACGGCAAGGATCGCGATCAATCCTATCGCGGTCATCCCCAGAAAATCGATCGAACCCATGCTGATCCCCTTCACCGTCTAC
>JBDSKT010000270.1:0-3138 GCA_039916765.1 Sphingomonas sp. | reverse complement strand
GGGCACCAGCGGTCAGGAAGGCGGCGCCAGGAAGCCCGTGCGCGGCGCCCCAGGCTAATGCCTGCGCGGCGATCAACGGACCGACGATCTGCGCGACGCTGCCCATGCTCGCGATCCCGCCTTGGAGAGAGCCCTGCCGGGTTGCATCGGCCATCCGCGTCAACAGGCCGTTCATCGCCGGATAGCCCATCTGACCGAGGGCGCCGATCAGGAAGAACGTATAGACCTGCCACCCGGCGTTGGCGAAGGCGTAGGCGAAAAGGCACGCTGCGCTGGACAGCGCCGCGACGATCGCCGTCCGGCGCTCGCCGAATCGCCCGACAAACCGCGCGGTGACGGCAAGCTGCGTCACGATGCTCAGCAGGCCGACCCAAGCAAGGCTCCAGCCGATCTCGCGCGCGCCCCAACCGAACCGGATCGCCGCCCAGAACGACCACGTCGCGGGGTATACGATCCCACCAATTTGCCAGACGAACCACGCCGCCAGAAGAGGCGTGGCATTGCCAGCGGCGAAGAGCGGCCGGAACGCGCCGATGACGTGCGCGTCGCGCAGGCGGAATGGGCGGCGATTGTCCTCGGCAAGCGTTTCGGGCAGCAGAACGAACATTGTCGTCGCGTTGATCGCGGCAAGCGCGGCGGCGACGATGAACGGCGCGCGCACACCCATCGTCGCGACGAGGCCACCCAGCGCCGGCCCAATGATGAAACCGACGCCGAACGCCGCGCCGAGCAACCCGAACGCAGCGGCGCGCTTTTCGGGTGGGGTGGTATCGGCGATGACCGCGCCGGCGGGGCCGAAGATCGCACCGGCGATACCGGCGATCGCGCGCCCGGCGAACAGCCAAGCCAGCGTCGGCGCGGCGGCCATCAACAGATAATCGAGCGCGAACGCACACATCGACGCGATCAGTACCGGGCGGCGGCCGTAACGGTCGCCGAGATTGCCGAGTACCGGCCCGGCAAAGAATTGCGTGATGGCGAAAGTCGCCATGAGCCACCCGCCAATCCGCGTCGCGTCAGCCAGGTCGACATGCCCAAGGCGGGTAACCAGCGCCGGAAGCACCGGCATGATGATGCTGAAACCGATAATGTCGATCGTCGCGGCGGCAAGTACTATTGGGACGGCGCGGTTTTCGAAACGGAGCATTCGATTTCCCGGGTGAACATCACGAAAGGTTGACGGTGCCCATAGGCGAGAAAGGCACACATGGGCAGATGCGGTTTCCCCGCCGCGCCGCCATGGAACGCACACGTGCCACATTCGTTGGGCGGGCGTAACAAGGAGGAGCCAGTAATGCGTAACATGGGAATATTGACGGGTGGGTTATGCGTCGCGGCGCTTATCGCCAGCCCAGCTCTTGCCGAGGGCAAAACGGAAAAGGCGCGCAAGGCGATCGCGGCCGCGCAAGCGAAGGTCGATGCAGCACACCAGATAGGCGCAGGGGGCGAAGTGCCCGGAATAACCGCGCGCGCCACCGCCGCCTTGCGCACGGCGCGCGACGACCTTGATCGTCACGAAAAAGACAAGGCCATTGACGATGCCAATCGCGCGTCGGAGCTAGCCGATCAAGCGATCGGGGAGGCGCACAAGCTGCAACAGGTCAACGCGCGCGAGCGGACCAACGCCGCGACCGATGCCGCGATCTCGGCCCAGAACCAGGCCGCTGCCGCGAACGCCCGAGCCGATTCCGCCGAGCAGGCCGCCGTCGCCGCACAAGCGGACGCAGCCGCTGCACGCTCCGCGCCCCCGGTAGTGATTGCACCGCCGGCCGCGCCGACGACAACTGTGACCACCGAGACGGTCAAGCAGACCGCGCCTGCGGCAACCCATACCGCCGTCAAGCGCCCTGTTGTCCATCACGTCGTTCATCGCACGGCAGTGCGCCGCCCGACAACGACCGAAAAGACGACCACGACGGTGACGACCACGCCCAACTGATCTGCCCTCGTCGCGCGACGAAGGGCGGGTGCGGCAACGCGCCCGCCCTTTGCGTCGTGAAACGAACTGTGCCACGCTGCGACCATACCCGATCTTCAATAGGATCGTCGAAGGAGTGCATGCATGGCGACCACCGCCGATTTACCGCCTACCGACAGCGCGCTCGATACTTTCCGTCATGACGCACGTGCGTGGCTGGCGGTGCACTTCCCGCCGTCGCTCAAAGGCCATGAGAACGCGATGGCGACGCTCGAGGGGCCGGCTCAGCCGTCCGCCGACGAGGAGGCCTGGCGCGTGGCGATGGGCGATAAGGGATGGGGCGTGCCGACTTGGCCGGCGGTGTATGGCGGTGGCGGGCTAAGCCGCCGCGAGGCACGCGTATTGGGCGAGGAGATGGCGCGGATCGGCGCTTGGAATCCAATCGGCGGGATGGGCGTCATGATGTTCGGGCCGACGTTGCTCGAATATGGCTCCGAAGAACAGAAGCGCGAACATATTCCCGCCATCGCCAAGGGAGAGGTGCGATGGTGCCAGGGTTATTCGGAGCCCGGCGCCGGATCCGACTTGGCGTCGCTGCAGACCTTTGCCAAGGATGTTTCCGATCCGGTCGGGGGCGATCACTGGCTGGTCAACGGCCAGAAAACCTGGACGAGCGGAGGGCAGTGGGCCGATAAATGCTTCGCCTTGGTGCGTACCGACAAAACCAAGAAGCACGAAGGCATCAGTTTTCTGCTAATCGACATGGACAGCCCCGGCGTCGAGGTGAAGCCGATCAAGATGATTTCCGGCGCGTCGCCGTTCTGCGAGACGTTCTTTACGGATGTGAAAGTGCCGAAGGAAAACCTCGTCGGGCAGCCCGGGCAGGGCTGGGCGATCGGCAAGCGCCTGCTCCAGCACGAACGGCAGAATTTGTCGGGTGGCGGATCGACAGCGGTACGGCTGTTCGGCGGCGAACCGCTGGCGGAGCTCGCCAAGCAATATCGTGGCGAACATGCCGGCAAGATCGCAGATGCCGACTTGCGCATGCGCATCGTGCGGCACGAAATGGACAAGCGCGCCTTTGCGTTGACGCTACGCCGCGCCGCGCTGGAAGCGAAATCGAACCAGGGGCCGTCAGCGGCGACGTCGATCTTCAAGAATGTCGGCGCGCGCATCACCCAGGATCGCGCCGAACTCGGTATCGAGATCATGGGAATGGC
>JBDSKT010000269.1:0-15911 GCA_039916765.1 Sphingomonas sp. | reverse complement strand
AGGTTGATATCGATGATTGTGGACCGATGGTCCTCGATGCTTTGTTCTGGATCAAGAACAAGGTCGATTCGACGCTCACTTTCCGCCGCTCCTGCCGCGAGGGAATATGCGGTTCCTGCTCGATGAACATCGATGGCACCAATTGGCTCGCCTGCACACGCTTCATCTCGGATCTGGCCAGTCCGGCGACGATCTATCCATTGGCTAACATGGAGGTCATCAAGGATCTGGTCCCCGATCTGACGCATCTCTATGCGCAATATGCGTCAATCGAGCCCTGGCTCAAATCCAAAACACCCGCACCTGGGAAGGAACGACTGCAATCGCCGGAAGAACGAAGCAAGGTCGACGGCGCTTATGAGTGCATTCTCTGCTTCTGTTGCACGTCCGGTTGCCCCAGCCACTGGTGGAACGGCGATCGCTTCTTGGGCCCAGCCGTGCTTTTGCAGGCATGGCGCTGGCTCGCCGACAGCCGCGACGAGGCGACCGGGGAGCGGCTGGACGAGCTGGAAGATCCGTTTCGTCTCTACCGCTGCCACACCATCCTCAATTGCACCCGGACCTGTCCGAAGGGTCTCAATCCAGGAAAGGCGATCGCGCAAACCAAGAAGCTGATGATCGAACGCCGAAGCTGATTGAAGGAAGAGAGCGATTATGACCGGCCCCTTGGCGAAACGACCGAGACCGCTATCTCCGAACGTGCAGATTTATCGGCCGCAGCTTACGTCGGTGCTTTCGGTCCTCAATCGGATCACCGGCATAGTCTTGAGCCTCGGCGCGGTTGCGTTGGTGGTCTGGTTGCTGGCGGCGGCAGCGGGACCGGACGCCTTCTCGGTCGTCCAGGGCGCGATCGCATCCTGGGCTGGCCAGATATTATTGTTCGGCTTCACGTTCGCATTTTTTCTGCATCTCTGCGGCGGCATTCGGCATCTGGTCTGGGACACCGTCCACGGGTTCGAACTTCGCTCGATCTACATATCGGGATGGATCGTCGTGGCGGCGAGTGTCGCCCTTACGCTGGCGGCTTGGGTCGTAGGCCTGCGGATGGCGGGGTAAGGGCCATGGACCGCCGCAATATGCGTTCGCCGTTGGCTCGGGCGGTCGGCCTCGGCTCGGCCAAGGATGGTGTCGGGGCCTGGTGGGCGGAGCGCGTTTCAGCCGTCGCGCTGGTGCCGCTGACATTGTGGTTCGTGGCCTCGATCATCGCGCATACCGGCAGCGATTACGCTGCCTTCATCGGCTGGCTCAGGACACCGTTCGCTTCCATTCTGATGGTCCTGCTGCTGATCGGTCTTTTCTATCACATGGCGCTTGGTCTCCAGGTCGTGATCGAGGATTATATGCACTCCGGTGCCAAGTTCGCAGCGGCGATCGCAGTGCGCCTTGGATGTTTCGCGCTGACGGTCGCGGGTATCGTGGCGACTTTGCGAATCGTTTTCGTCCGTTGACAGGAACGACGCCTGCACGCCGGGCGATTCCTGACGAAGTTGGCGGGGCGACAACGCCCCCAAGGCAAGATAGCAGCTGCCGGATTGCGGAGGCCGGACGATGAAATGGCCAGGGAATAAGACGATGTTTGTCGAACAGTTGCTGCCCAAGGCGCGAGAAAGGCTCGTGACGATCTCAGACGATGCGCGGTTGATCGAGGCAGCAGCTCTGCTGCGACCGGGAACCGAGCTGGTGATCGTGTGCAGCGCTGCAGGTCTGCTGTCTGGAGTCATCACGAAAACGGACATCGTCAGCCAGATCAGCCACTGTCAGGGGGCAAGCTGTATCACGGCCGCAGCGGTTATGATGACGAGTGAGGTTTTGATTTGCCGGCCGACGGACTCTCTCGGCGACGTCTGGGAGCGCATGAAGGAGCGGGGTCTGAAGAACGTGCCGGTTGTCGATGACGAGTCCAAGCCGTTGGGTCTGTTGCATGCACGCGACGTTCTACAGCTCCTTCTGACTGAAGCGGAAAGCAATGAAAACTTGTTGCAGGACTACGTGATGGGGGTAGGCTACCGTTGAAGCTGGAAATAACGTACGTTTCGACGAACACGAGGGCATTAATGAAGCCGCCAAGCGCGGCGAGCAGATCGCGGCGGCTGATGGAGGCCATGGCGGATCATGACGGGATCGAACTATCTCTGCCGGCGTAATGTGGGCGAGGCAGCTATCCGCTTTGGACCACTGACTCATCGCGGTGGGCATGCCGTGGCAAAAGGGGTGTCAACTTAGTCACGAAGTCGAGCGCCATCAGCGCCGCACCGCCCGCGAAGGTGATGTCGCCGATGATCCGCAGCCACTGCCAAATCGCGACGGTGTCGTAGAACGCCGCGCTGCGCGCATAGGCCAGACCGTGCTCGAACACCGCGTCAAGCTGCGCCCAGCCGACGGGAAAGAAGGTCAATGAGATCCACAGCAGGAGCCCGGCGTTATAAAGGCAGAAGGCGATATAGCCGCGGCGTTCGCTGAACACCGCGCGATCGCCGGCGACATAGCGCAGACAGAAATAAATCAGGCCGATTCCCAGCAGCCCGAACGCGCCGAACAGCGCGGTATGCGCGTGGTTGAGGGTGAGGAAGGTGCCATGCTCATAATAGTTGATCAGCGGCGCGTTGAGCAGACCGCCGCCGAAGACGCCTGCCCCAACGAAATTCCAGAACGCCGCCCCGACGATATAAGTATAGGCGAGTCCGTATTTGAACTCGCGGTCAGCCTTGATCAGGCGGCGCTGCTCGATCGATTCGAGGATCAGCAGGACCAGCGGCAGCACCTCGATGAACGAGAACATCGAGCCGAGCGGCACCCACAGATTCGGCCCGCCAGCCCAATAGAGATGGTGGCCGGTGCCAAGCACACCACCGAGAAAGACGAGAATGATCTCGAAATACACAGCCCGCTCGGCAAGATTCCGCGAGACGAGACCCAGGCCCATCAGCAGATAGGCGCTCATCGCCGCGGCGTAGAACTCGAACGATTGCTCGACCCAAAGATGAACCACCCACCAGCGCCAGAAATCGGTAATGGTGAAAGACTTTTCGACGCCGGTCAGCGGCACCATCCCGAACGCATAGAGCACGGCGATGTTGACCGTCGCCGCCCACAACAGGTTTTCGAGCCGGATACGGCCGGTCCAGAACTGCTTGGCCGCAGCGCGCCAGAGTTCGCGGCTCGGCCAGAAGGCGCGGCAGATCAGCCAGCTCCACATCGCCAGCGCGCCGAAGAAGGCGATCTGCCAGAAGCGGCCGAGCTCGAGATATGACAAACCCTGGTTGCCGAACCAGAACCAGCCGGCATCGATCACCCCCATGATGCCGAGATAATTGCCGATCAGCGCACCGGCCACGACCACCAGCGCTGCGTAAAACAGGACATCGACGAACAGCGCCTGATGCTTCGCCTCGCGCCCGCTGATCACCGGTGCGAGGAACAAGCCCGACCCAATCCATGAGAAGGCGATCCAGATCAGCGGCGCTTGGATGTGCACGCTGCGCAGGAAATTGAACGGCAAATAGCTGCCGACCGGGAAGCCATAAAAGCTCGTCCGTTCGCTGTAATAATGCGCCATTACCGAACCGGCGCCGATTTGCAGCAGCAGTACGAGGGCGACGAAAATGAAATATTTGCAGGTCTTTCGCTGACTGGGCGTGAGCGTCTTGAAGCCGACAAGCAGCGGATCCATCGGGGCGACGTCGGGTGACGACAGAAACACCTTGTAGATGAACAGCACCGCGCCGAATCCGAAGAAGACGAAGCAGAAGCTGGCCCAGGTCCAGATGAAGGTCGATGCGGTCGGGGCGTTGCCAACGATCGGCTCGTAGGGCCAGTTCTGCGTCCAAGAGGTGGTGCTTCCCGGGCGATGGGCGACCGTCGTCAGCGACGAATAAAGGAGGAAGTCGGCGGTCTGCCGGGCGGTATGAGCGTCGAGGCTGCGCGCATGGCTATAACCCGTGGCCGTGTCGTCTTTTCGAAGGTCGATTGCGATCCTGTCGCCAACGGTGGTGATCGCCCGTGCCAGCGCGTCGGGCAGGATGACGACGGGTTGGGTCAGGTCGATGCCGCGCAATTGTCGCTGCATTGCCGCCGTGATCGCCGCCTGCCGGTCCGCGTCGAGCGTGGTGAACGGTTGGCCGGTTTGCGTGAGCGCGAGGTTGTTTTGGGTCGTCGTCGCCAATGCGACGAGGTATTTGGCGGTGTAGTCGGGGCCGAAATAGGACCCCATCCCGTAGAGACTGCCATAGTCCATCAGATCCGCTTTTTGGAACCCTGACTTCCCCGCAGTGATGTCGGCGCCATTGATGACCACAGCGCCGTTGCGGGCGACGAACCGGTCGGGCTGCATCGGCGCATCGCGATATGTCTGGGTGGTGGCCCAGGCGATCAGCGCGAAGCAGGCGACTGCTGTCGCGAGCAATATCCACTTGAGAACGCGGCTGACCGGATCGTCGTTGATCGCCTCGCGCGTCTTCGGGCTCAGAACGCTCCGAACGCCACCTTGCGATTTGTCTTGCGGCAGTCCTTCATCGATCTCGGCCATATCGATAGCTCCAGACTGTTGCCCTCAACTCTACAACACGAAATCGCCTTGGCCCATTGGCGGTGGCCATCTGAGCGCATTGGCGAACTTACGCACCCCAAAGCTGCGGTGCCGGCGGCTGTTTCCGTCAGACGACGCTCTTATGCAGCCTTGTCATACCTGCTTTCGGTGGCGTGGTTCGGGTAGGGGGCGATTGATCGAAAGCCGTCGGGGCTTCCGCCCAAGCTGCTGGCGAAGCCATGATTGACGTCGCGGTGATGGGCTTCGTCGGCGCGGACGAGAAGCACGACATCGCGTAGCGTCGCGTCGTCGGCCATCTGCCAATAATGCTTGGCGATCGCCGGTGCCGGCACGTTCGGCGACCGGCCCTCGTCGATCTCCTGGAGATACAACGTGTAACTGGTGACGGCCTCTTCCTCGAAATAGCCGACGACCCGGTGCGCCGTGCGCGATGACAGCAGATACAGCATCGAGAAACCGACCAGAAACACGCCCTGCACGCCCAGGATCACCATTCGCTCGAACCAGGTCGGCTTGGCGATCTCGATGAACGTCATCAGATGCATGCGCTCGTTCTCGGCTTCCTCCATCAGAGTCCGGATCCAGCCCTCGTCGTCGCGCATGCGGCGCAGACAGGTGAGATGGGTGAACATCGCGCCGACCATGCCGGGCACGGCCGCAACCGTCTCGAGCACGATCGCGCGGTGGCCGTAGCGCTTGGCAAAGAAGGTGTCGGCGCTGAAGCGAAGGAGCTTGGTGAAGCCGAGCGCGAAGCGATCGGAGAAACCCTTGGGCTGATGATGCACGACGGGTTGGGCTTCCAGTTGTTCGGCGAGAGCGCGCTTGTCGGGGGTGAGGATCGAATTGGTCATGATTGTCCTTTCAGGACACCACTGGAACCGGTCGGGGCGAGATCCCGGACGTTGGCGCGAGGCGGAAATACAGAGCCAGCTTGAGACTTTCGGCGATGCGTGTCGCCTTTTCCTGAAGCCGGGCGGCGGTCTCGGGCGGCAGCATCTCCTCGGTGACGTCCTTCCACAGCGCGAGCCAGCGATCGAACATCGGCGGCGTGATCGCGGGCAGATGCTTGAGATGCGCCGCCATCGGATTGCCCTTATAGCGACCGCTTGTCAGCATCACTGACGACCAGAAGGCGACGAGCTTTTTCAGATGGTATTCCCAATCACCGATGGCGGTATTGAACACCGGACCGATCAACGTGTCTTTGCAGACCCGTTCGTAAAAACGCGGGATCAGAATTTCCAGCTGGTCTTCGCTGATCTGGGCATTGTCGCCCATGAGGGTAATCCAGTTCGGTGTTGGCACTGCGTTTGCCGTGAAGCCGCATCACGCGCGGCCGGAACGATCGCATTCGGGGTGATGGCGTAACCTGTCACATTCTCGAAGGAGCGACCTGAGTTATGCCTTATGGTAACATGATTGGAGACCAGAAGCCATGAGAGCGGACTTGCACTTAGCATAGCCGGGGGCGGCTCTGCCTTTAGGCGATCAGTATGTTAGCCGCGCAGTTTTCAGCCCACGCTGTAAGCGACGAGCTGGCAACTCTAGCGAATGCAGGTTATTCGCGCGTGGTATATTCGGCGGCGCGCCGGATGCAAAGCAGAGCAGATGAACAGCTATTTCGTGTGTTAGATATGTGAGCTCTTGATGGCGCCACGGTCGTTATGCAGCAAGCCTTAACCGATCGCGACCCTCGGCCTTGGCGCAGTAGAGTGCGCCATCCGCAGCGCGCAGGACGGCGGGGGGCGTGGACGTTCCATCGAACCGCGCCACGCCGACGCTGGATGTCACGGTGACGCTCGCGCCTCCGATCCGGAGCGTCATCTCCCCAACCGCTGCGCGCAAGCGATCACAGACATAACGGGCCTGATCGGCGCTGGCGCACGGCAGGATGACGCCGAACTCCTCGCCCCCGCGACGGCCGACCAGGTCGCCCTTGCGGACGAACGCTCGCGCGATCTGCGCGAACGCAGCCAGAACGCGGTCACCGGCTTCGTGTCCGTGTTGGTCGTTGACCGCCTTGAAGTGATCGAGATCGAACACCGCGACACATCCGCCGACGCCGCTGGTGCTGGCCATGCCAATCGCGCGGGCGAGTTCGGCATCGAATGCGCGCCGGTTGGCTAGCCCGGTCAGCGGATCGGTTGCGGCCGCCCGCTTGAGTTCGGCTTCTAACGTCTTGCGGTGGGAGATGTCGCGGATCGCGCTAACCGCGCCCGCAACATGTCCCTCATCGTCGACGACGCCGCGTGTGTGCGATTCGAACCACCGCAATTCGCCATTCCCGGTCATCGCGCGGTATTCGACGATGAACGTCGCTTCAGGCCGCTCGAGCGCGCTGCGGTGGGTTTCGGCAACCGCGCTGCGGTCGGCAATCGTCACGAGATCGATCGCATTCCGCCCGATCAGTGCAGCGGGATCATAGCCGCCGAGCTGGGCGACTGATGGCGACGCATATTGGATCGCGCCGTCGGGGGCGAGGTTCATTACGATGTCGGTCGAGTTGTCCGCGAGCAGCCGGTAGCGCGCCTCGCTGTCCCGCAGCAGCTGGAAAATCCCTCGGCGCCGCGTCAGATCGGCGGCGACGGGGAGTGCGGTGAGAACGGTGGACGCGAGATAGAATTGAAAGAACCGCGCGTGGTCGGCCACGCCGCCGTGCATGAGGTTGATGGGACCATAACCTCGCATGGTGAGCACTCCACCGATCACGGCGACGACCACCACCGAACCGGCTGCGCCGAGACGGCCGATGCGGAAGGTCGCCAGGATGACCGGAAGGATCGGCAGGAACAGGATTGGCAGCGATTGTTGGGAGAACACCGCAAGCGAGACCATCGCAACCGCCAGCAGGAGCAAGGCTGTTTCGCGACGACGTCTCGTTGACGCGGCGGCTACCCAGCGTCGCACATCGCCGGTGAAGCCCAGCGTCGCGACCGGCGCGAAACTCAGTGTCCCCAAAGCATGCCCGGCAAACCAGCCGACCCAGTTGCTCGAATATGACGCCAGCGTGAGCCAGGACATGGTAGCTGCGGCAATGGTCGCGCCGATGGCCGGGGCGATCAAGCCAGCGGCCGCCAAGAACGCGACGAGGCGCTCCACCGAATCGAGCGCGCTCCGACGGGAACCGAAGCGATCGAGCAGGATCGCCGATAGCGTAGCTTCCAAGAGATTGGCCGCGGCAAGCGGAAGCGACCCCGCCAGGCCCACGCCGAAGACGACGGTCGCCAGAATGCTTGCGAGGCCACAGGCGATGAGCAGCGGAACCCAACGATCGCGCGATCTGCTCGATAGGGCGGCGATCAATATCGCGTTGGCGATCCAGATACACGCCACCCCGCCATCGAACCGCGTCGTCACGATCGTCGCGCTGGCGGTCAGGAAATAGATCGCGCCGACGATGATCGGTTCGAGTATTCGAAAGGTGGCGAAGCGTGTCACCACATTAGTGTAATCGGGCGGCGATTAAGGGCGCGTTTAACGAGACTGCCGGTCCTCAATTTTTGCACGGGGTGCTCGAGAAACCAGCGTTGCCGCGGATGGAGCTAGCGACGGGTCTTGTAGTAGCGGCGCTTCCGGCGGTGCCGACGCGCTCTTAAAAGCAAGATCGCGCAGACGATCGCGATGAGAACCAGAAGCCCGTAGGCGATGAGATGGCGGCTATCCATCGCGCGTGCCTCTTCAGGCTCTCTCGTTAAGCCCGGGTTTTTTCGATCGTGGGGCCGATCGCGCCGGGACGTTCAAGCACGCTTGCAGTCCCTTGGACGTCTTAAAATAGGGAACACGTTTGGACCTGAGCACGACCAGCGCTCCAGAGCGCGGATTGCGACCGGTGCGGGCATCGCGCGAGCGCGTAGAAAACACGCCGAAGCCACGCAGTTCGACGCGACCGTCAGCTGCAAGGCGCCAGACGATCGTATCGAAGAACGTAGTGACGATTATCTCGACGTCACGAAGTGTGAGATCGGGATTTTCCTCGGCCAGCACTGCAATCAATTCCGAGCGAACCATGACTATTTCCAGTCGCTAGGCCTGCCGCCGGGGATCAGCGTCAGCTACACCGGGCAGTCGAGTTCCTGCAGCGCGCGATCGAGCGCCTCAAGGTCGTCGTGCCGGCGACGCTGCTGATCGTCTTCCTGCTGCTCTACGCGACGTTCCGGAGGTTGGACGAGGCCGCGCTTGTGATGGGGACGCTGCCGTTCGCGCTGACCGGCGGCGTGTGGCTGCTCTATCTGCTGGGTTACGACCAGTCGGTGGCGACCGGGGTCGGATTCATCGCGCTCGCCGGTGTGTCGGCGGAGTTCGGGGTGGTGATGCTCATCTACCTCAAGCACGCGCTTGCTGAGCGCGGACCTGCACCCGATGCGACCGACGTTGAAGCCGCCGTCCGCGAAGGCGCGCTGCTTCGCGTTCGGCCCAAGGCGATGACGGTGGCGGTAATCCTCGCGGGTCTTTTGCCGATCCTGCTTGGCACGGGGACCGGCTCCGAAGTGATGAGCCGGATCGCCGCGCCGATGATCGGCGGTATGCTGACGGCGCCGTTGCTCTCGATGCTCGGCATTCCTGCGGCCTATCTGCTGATAAGGCGGCGGCGCGCGCCTTCCGCAAGCGCGTTAGAGACGGCGTGAAGGCGACGTTTGCGGGAAACCCCGAAATCAACGTTAGTTAAGCAGAGAATGCAATAACTTGGTAACGTCGTAGAATGATGACGATAGCGACTTCGCGCCGGAATGGCCGGGTAGTCGGCGCGAATGTCCAGGCCGCTAGCGGCTAAAGGCGCCGGCCCATGCACCTCAAGCATGGCTCGACGCCCGGCTCGCGCAGTCCAAACCGCCACAATCACCCGAGCGCCAAGCGCTCCTCGCAGATTTCACGGACCAGCGACTGCAGCACGTCGATCCGCTGGCCGATCCATTCGAGTTCTTCAGGCGTGATCTTGTAGTGTTCCGAATAGCGCGCCTCGACATAGGCGCGGCGGAGCAGTTCGAAGCAGCGCTGGCCGAAGCGCGTGTCGCGCGGCCACACCGCGATCAGGCGTTGCTCATGGCTTTCCGCCTGCGAGCGCAGGAAATTGAGCTTGTGCGATTTCGGGCTGTAGAGCGTGAGCACGAGCAGGACGCAGTGGTAAAAGCGTTCGACCGACTGGTGAAATAGGAACGCTGCCTCCTTCGGCATCCCCCGTCCGCCCGCCTCGCTCGCGAGAATCTGGTAATTCTTCGCACTCTTGAACCACTCATCGAAGTAACGCTGGGCTTCGGCCTGCTGCTTGGCGCGCGCGAGGTGATGCGGCTGTTCGAAGTCGCACCTTTCCATCTCGTAGAGCGCGATGCCGTCGCGTGCGATGTCGACGAAGAACGGGCGGCCGTGCCGGAGCTGGTCGTTCACGTCGGCGAGATCGTGGACAACGAAATTGACCGGCGCCGAGATCGATTTCTCGATCGTCACCGCGCGCATCAGATGGTCGTCGGCCTTGGCCCAGAATTCGAGCACGTCTGTTAGCCGGCGGTCGCTGACCACGACGAGGATGTCGTAATCCGAGAAATAGCCACCGACCGGATCGGCCACCCAATCGCCGCGCGCGAACGAGCCGAACAACACGATCTTGAGGATGCGGCCCTGCTTTTTCCACTTCTGGGTCGCAATGGCCGTCGCGTCGTCGAACTCGGCGAACAGGATCTCGACCGCGCGCGCGAGGTCGCGGCGGTTTCGGTCGGGGAGATGATCGGGGTCCGTTCTCATTGTGTTCGATGTTCGCGGTTCGGGGCCCGCTTTGCAAGGGCTGGCTTGTGCTTTGTCGGCATATCGAAAGGGGTGCGTCACGGGCGGCTTGCAATGCCGCGCGTAACCGATACCCTGATCCGGCGCCGCGCCACTTCGCGGGGCCGAAGCGCGGGATTGCGCTCTGGAATTTGGTCCGGGACATTTTCTGTGTCCGGGTCGTCGCCGTGAATGTCCAAGCCGCCATCCGGCTAAAGACGGGGACAACGCTCCAGGCCGATCCCGAAGGTCCGACGTCGGTCGGCGCTTCGCTGTGGATCATGACATGGCTAGCCCTATCGCTGGCATGCGCTGGTGCCGCCTTGCGTGGCTGCGCCCGGTCGCGATATGCGCCTGAATCCGCTGGACGACGCGCTGTTCGCCAATGCCGAGATGCGGACGCGCGTCTCGACCGACGATCCTCTGCCCCCGGAGGATCGCGCTGTGCCTTCGGTGCCAAACCGGGGCTTCGACGCACTCTATCGGGCTCAGGCACCGCGCCTCCTGCGCTTTTTCGCGCGTCGGGCGGGTAGCGACGATGCGCTCGATCTGGTTCATGACACCTTCGAGCGCCTCGCGCGCCGTGAAACGGACGCTGTCGCCGTCGACCGGCCCGAAGCCTATCTGTCACGCATTGCCGGAAATTTGCTGCGGGACCGCGCGAAGTTCGCTGTCCGCCGCGCCGCGACGTTTCACGTCTCGATAGACGATGTTTCGCTCACCGGGCCCGATCCGCAACATTTGTTGGAGGCGCGGGACATGATCGATCGTCTCGAACTTGCTATGCAGCGACTGCGCCCAAGGACTCGGGAGATATTCATGGCCTGTCGGCTCGACGGTTACACCTATGCCGAAGTCGCCGAGCATACCGGCATGAGTGTGCGCGGTGTGCGCAAGCAGATGAGCCGTGCCATCGCCGAGATCGATCGCGTTCTCGGCGGGGAGTGACCGCAATGCCCGGTATCGGGGCCAGGTCCGATGAAACGATCCGTCACGAGGCATCGGACTGGGTGGCGCAAGTCCACGATCCCGACGCAGCGGTCGATCGCGCGGCGTTCGAGCGCTGGCGCTCCGCCGATCCGCGCCACGGTCAAGCCTATGCCCGTGCCGAACGGGCTTGGGACCAGGCAGCGTTCGTCGCGCAGACGAGCTTCGGCCGGGCCAGGCGACTGCCCGCGCGTCGGCGATGGTTCGAAGGAACCCAGACACGCTATGCCTTCGCTGCTGCCGCGGTGTTGGTCATCGCTTTGGTCGGACTGACCGTCATCCGCCCATTCGGCGCATCGGTCGAACGAACCGAGTTGGCGTCGCGCGTAGGGGAAATCCGCAAGGTCGCCTTGGCCGACGGCTCGATCGTGACGCTCGACACCGACAGCCAATTGCGGGTCTCATTCAGCCCCGCCGAACGCGATCTGGTGTTGATGCGCGGGCGCGCACGGTTCGACGTCGCGCATGACGCAGGCCGCCCCTTCGTCGTGACCGCCGCCGGTGCCTCGGTCACCGCGCGCGGCACGATCTTCGATGTCAGTCTTAGCGGTGGCAACGTGAAGGTCGCGCTGCTGCGCGGCAGCGTCGATGTGCGAGGCAGCAATAATGTGGGCCATGCGCCATCCGGTACGATCGCCCGGCTCAAACCCGGCCAGCAAGTCGCGTTCGTTTCCTCGACAAGTCCGCCTTCGCCACAGCCGGCCGAGTCCGGAGCCAGCGAATGGACTGGCGGCATGCTGTCCTTCGATCGCACGCGCCTCGGCGACGCGATCGTCGAAGCCAATCGTTATAGCACCGACAAGATCGCGGTTGCCGACCCCGCCTTGAACGATTTGCGCATCACCGGCGCGTATCATGTTGGCGACGCGCAGGGACTGGCGGCGAGCATGCCGGTCGTGTGGGTCGAGCGCGTTATGCGCGCCGAAAGCGCTGGCCTGACGACGCTTGGCGGTCGTCCGATCACCAGCCGCGCCGGCGCAATGGGGCTGATGCAGCTGATGCCTGCGACCTGGGCGATGATGCGGACGCAGCTTGCGCTTGGCGGCGATCCGCATGATCCGCGCGACAATATCCTCGCGGGTGCCTGCTATCTGCGCGCGATGTACGATCGGTTCGGCTATCCCGGATTGGTCGCGGCCTACAATGCCGGCCCCGGAAGGTATGCGGAGCACCTTGCGACGGGCTCAGTGCTTCCGGGCGAAACGCGGGTCTATCTGGCGAAGCTGACGGGCAACGACGCGGGGTCCGTGGTGGCCAGCGCAGCCTCATCTGTCTCGATCTTCTTCGCCCTGCGCACATCGCCAACGGCGGCGGAACCACGGGCTGAGGCTCGACCGAGCGGCATCTTCGTCACGCTCGGTAGCGAGGCATCGCCGCGATAAATTGACCGTCACTTGGCTGGGCGGGGGTGGGGCTCGTCTCGGCAAGACCAAGTGTGACGGCCGCCGGAGCGCCTATCAAGGCCGGCGGCCCCTCCAATTTTGCTGCGAACCGGAGGCTGCTTCGCAGCCGAGCCTTTTTTATTTTCAGCGCAACAAAATCGGTTCCTCCGCCGCCGCTTCGCGGTGCCTGCGCTGCGCTTCGGCAGCCCTGACAGCCGCTCCGCCGCCCGTCGTCGAGACGTCGCCCTCGAATGATCGAGGAGAAAAGGAGCAGGTCATGAACATGATGCAGAGCGTATCCAAGGGCTGCGCGCGCCGCAGATATGCAAACTGTGCGCGGAATGTCCCGCACTCGAATTGCTGACCAAATTGGAAACGGCAGTGCCGCTGGCTATCCCAGCCAATGCGCAGATCGCTCCGGGCCTCGTGAGCGCCATGAAACAAGGCTCGGTCTCGACTGCGGACCTGATCGGCCTGCATAAGCGGCTAAAGGAATTGACTGCTGCCCGCGACACCAAGGTGACGGACCTTGAAACGGAGATAAAGAAGCTCGAAGACACGCTGCCGCCTTCGGTGGTCGCGTCATCGCGGGCCGTGGAGAACGCCAAGAAATTCCGTGACGAGTTTGGCAACTACGGTAAGGCCGTATCGACCGTAGAGATCGACGTGCGCAGTCTTGCGAAGCTGCAACGCTGGCGCACGTTCATTCATCAGGCTGCGGACGTGTTCTCAAAAGCGGAGACCGCGCTGTCCACCGCCCGGCTGAAGGAAATCGAAGGCTCGTACAAGGCGCTTTTTCCGCTTTTGATGCGCGGCGCGCCGGATTTGAAGCCGCAGCTCTCACGGGCCGCGAATAGCGAAAACATCGATCTGCGCCTGTCCGATTTTTACGGTGAGGCAAATATCAGCGCACGGGCGGTTTTGTCCGAAAGCTACCGCAACGCTGTCGCGGCCTCTATCTTCCTATCCGCCGCCACCAAAAACACCCGGCCTCCCAGGTTTATGGTGCTCGATGACATCACGTCGAGCTTCGATGGCGGACATCAATTCTTCTTGATGGACGCGCTGCTATGCCGAAGGAGCAGACTGGGACCAGCTGATTAAGCGGCTGAGCGAAGAACGGATCGATCAGGAACTCGACCTCCAGGAGGTCGTCTATGCCTTGAAGGAGAAAGGCGACCTCCACGCGCACCTCTCGCTGTGGAACCTGAAGCCAGCTCTATCAGGCCAATTCTATCGCACGAAATGCGAAGATTGGAATCCCACCGCCTATCGCTCGGTCCTGCCCAGGAAAGCCGAAACATGGTTCGCGCTCAGCGAAGACAATGGCTTGCTCGTCGCTGTTGTCAGCATGGAAAAGGATGTGGCCTGGGGCGACTATAATGATGTCTTCAATACCATCTATGATCTGGTCATTCTGAAGTGGGACAAGGTCAAGGGGTCGCTATGCGTATTCGCAAGCGACTATGATGGGCTCAGCTCAGAAAAGATGGCCAAGGCCGTGACGAGTGAGGAGACCGAGCTGATCCGCGGCACGCCGATCTTCAATATCCTCAACAATGTCGAGCTTCCGCTGGTCAAGAGCTTGGGATCGTCGCGTATCGGCGCGATCAGCTTCACGTCCTATTTCGGCCCGAACGTCACCGATGGACTGGCGCTGATCGAAAAGGCGCAGTCCGAGCTGAACAACATCGCCTGTCTGGGCTATGAGGATGGTGAACGAGTCATCTGGGGCGGGACGCAGCGCCGCGGCAAGATCTGGCAGCAGAAGCGCGGCACGGTGCCCGAATGGATTGCCTGGACCAGCCGGACCTTCGACAAGATATCGACCAGCGGTGGCACGGTTTCCAATATCGTACGGGACTTTCTCCGGCCCACGCGCCTCGATCGTCCGCACAACTCGCACCCGATCTCGGTTCAGTGGGGCGAGCAAGCGCAGACACGGTTCAACGACCGGCAATTCGTGACGTTCGGGACCGTCGAGATGCCCGTCTACCAGGTCGACCTCGATGTCGATACAATCGAGGACGACGGATCGATCAACATCAGCATCTCGACCGAGGAATTTCGCTCGGTTTACCGGCTGGTGATATCGGCGGCGATCACCGGGGGATATCAGCACGAGCATGTGTCCGGCCCGCCGCTCCTGTTCCGCAAGTCCAGTGCGCCCGCCATGCCGATCGCCGACTATCTAGAGAGCGACCCGTTCATCGTTCGCTATGTCGACGGCACCTATTCGTACAATTGCTATCATATTCCAACCAACCTCGAGGCCGGGGAATATCCGCGCGAACGTATCGAGACCTGGGACTGGGCCGGTATTCCGCTCAACCGCGAGTCGATGCACAAGGCCGGCGACCGGAACACCATTCAATATCGTGCCTTCGAGAATATTCGCGACGACTACGACCTAATCTTTAATGATGATGGCAGCGGCGAGGCCGCCGATCTTGTCTGCCTGAAGGAGGTGGACGACAAAACCATGCTGCTCTGCCTTGTCCATTGCAAAGGCGCGCATGAAGGGCGAATCTCGGCGGATATCCGCAATTTCTACACCGTGTGCGGTCAGGCACAGAAGTCGATCACGGTCAAGCATGGGGGCGTGCAGACGCTCTATCACGACCTCAAGCGGCGCCACGAGCTATGGGCGAAGGAGGGCGCAACGCGCTTTCTCAAGGGCGACATGAAAACGCTGTCATACTTCAAGGAAAAGGCGCGCCGCTCGAAACTCGGGTTCGAAGTCATTCTCGTCCAGCCGGGCGCGTCGGCGCAAACCGTAAGCAGTGATGCCCTAAAGCTTTTGGCGACGACCGAGCTTTTCCTCAGCAAGACGACCGAAGCTATTTTTCGGTTCGTTAGTTCACCGTAACGGTGCCATTTGCGACCTGAGACTGATATGGGAGGTTCGTCCGCTTTCGGGCAACACTACAATCTCATCGAATGGCAGACTTTGGAGCGCGTACTCGTCGGTCAGGCGGCGACCGCGTCCAAATGAATTGCCTCTCCGACGCTATGCCCATCATGCTGCACACTGATATCGACGTCGCAGTCGAGCCGCGTGAGCATGCGCAGCAGCCGTTCCACCGACATTTCTCGAAACCGCCCATTCAGCAGTTTCGACAAATCGGGCTGACCCACACCAATCAGTCGCGCGGCAGCACTTTGGCTTAGATCGCGCGATTTCAGGATGCTGTCGAGCTTGCGCACCAGCTCTGCCTTGAGCTTGTGGGTCGCTGGATCGG